>NZ_CP189762.1:0-5373 GCF_050215315.1 Halomonas sp. H2 | reverse complement strand
CACATACGGTTCAGCGTGCATCGCGCATCACATGCCACAGAGTCGCGATCTGTGGGCACTGGCAAGCGGGAAAGGGGTTTAGACCGGCACCGCAGTAAAAACGCCGTGGAGACGGCCCTGAAAGGGGTAACAGTCAGTCAGTGCAGCAAGTTTATGATGTGTCTAGCCAGCGCGTGAGAGGGGTCAGCGCCCAGCGGGGCGTGCCGATAGTGGCTAGCAAGGCGAACGTATCCTGACTTTTCGCACGTGCGAAAAGTTGGGAGGCGCAAGCCTGCCTTGGAGCGCAGCGGAAAGGCAGGCTTGCGCCTCCCGGTTGGCCTCAATATATACCGATGTTTTCACGCTTTCCCTGCCGTCCCAGTGGCGCCGAATTTTTAATTCGGTGGCGGCTGGGCGGCGAACAAGCGCAGCGCGTTAGTGTCAGTGCATGCGAAGGGTTGATGGTCGGTTCTAACGCGAAAAGTGACTCGCATTAGAACCGACCATCGTTACAATTAAGGGTATCCGGAAAATCTGGTTGATCAAGGGGCAAGTAATGAAGATCGAGAGTGCAGGAAAAGCAGAGCATGAGCAGCTTATCGAAATCTGGGAGGCCTCGGTTCGGGCGACGCACGATTTCTTGACTGAGTCTGACCTCATTGAACTCAAGCCGCTTATCCTGCATCAGTATTTCAAGGCCGTTGACCTGAGCGTTGCCAGGAGCGGTGAAGGGAAAATATTGGGGTTCTACGGCGTGAGCGATGGCAATATCGAGATGCTGTTCGTTGCGCCGAAAGCGCGCGGCAAAGGCATCGGGGCATCGCTGGCCCGACATGCGATAAGCGCTCGAGCCGCCACCAGGGTGGATGTAAATGAGCAAAACGAGCAGGCGCTGGGGTTTTATGAGCATCTGGGCTTTGCGGTGATTGGGCGTTCCCCCCTTGATGGTCAGGGCAAGCCTTATCCGCTTCTGCATATGCGGCTTAGCGCATGAGATACCATCGCTCTGTCCGCTAGCCACAGCAACAAAGCCATGGATGACTGGCTCGAGGATAGAGCGACACGCCAAGAACGCCGGTCAACCACTTAATCCGGATACCCACAATTAACTGATAACCCGTACCACTCTGAGAGGTGTAGGCATGAACTCGATCTCCGTATTTCTAAGCGACAGCCCTGCCATTCTCCCCATCATCTTTGGCGTGCTGGTAGTCTCTATATCGGTGGCTGGTGGCTATGCATATCAAGTCAATAAGGCGATCGATGCGAAGCGTTTAGTTAAGTAAGTTGGAGCTGAAAGCCAGCGTTGAGCATGTACGGTTAAGGTCTGAATTAAACTAGCCCGATGGCGATAGATGCTTATAAACGTCTGATAATAGATCACTATTTTCAGACCCTATCCAAACGTTATCAGCCGCTAAGGGTCCTACAACTCGACTCGGTCCAGATACAGTTTCTCCATCGAAAATCAATTTCACATCCTCCCCGATATTCCCTCGTATCCAGTTATCTAGCTTGTCATAGCATTCTGCTGATTGAATAAAATCCACAGTGATGAAGTCCCGCCCATCCTCGTCCTCATTCATCGACACACTGCGTAAACAACGTGGGGCTATTTCAAATTCATTTGCCTGGGATTTGAAGTACAGGCGGGATTCTGAGTTGGCGTTTGTACTGGCACAAGCGCCAATATTGGCAGCAATGCTGCCCACTGCTAGGCAGGTAAAAATATATTTGAGGTGCATAGGGTGGCCTTAGTCATGACAAACGACATACAGCATAGTGCATACAAATATTGAGAATTAGCCCCTTTAATTCCTACGTTTTAAAACTCAAGATAAGGCGAATAATCTTGAATTTGTCGTCTTTTGTCCCTGGTTAGAGCATTGATTTCAGTATATGCTATACGTGTATAGCGACCTCCAGGAGAGATCATCATGTTGGCAATACGACTGCCCAGCGACATCGAAGCGCGCCTGGAGGCCTTAGCCAAGGCCACCGGCCGCACCAAGACTTATTACGCCCGTGAAGCCATCCTTGAACATCTCGAGGACCTTGAGGACGTCTACCTGGCTGAGCAGACACTAGAGCGCCTGCGCCGTGGCGAGGAAACCACGCACTCCCTGGACGACGTGGAGCGAGAGCTTGGGCTGGCAAATTGAGCTGACGGGCGCCGCCCAAAAGCAGCTGAAGAAGTTGGGCCATGCTGAAGCCAAGCGTATCCGTGACTATCTGCGCGAGCGAGTTCAGCCGCTTGAGGATCCGCGACAGCTGGGCAAACCGCTCCAGGGTCAGCTGGGCGAGCTATGGCGGTACCGCGTCGGTGACTATCGGTTGGTTGCGCAGATTGAGGACCAGCGGGTATGCGTTCTCGTCGTGCGGATCGGGCACCGGAAAGACGTTTATCACTGAAAGGCGATTATGCGTAAGCTCAGCGATTTAAAACCCGTGTTTACCAGTGAAAGGGTGACTGAGTGGCAGCCCGCGCCTCAGGGGCCGCGCTACCGCTATGAGCGTGATCGGGCCGCGGTCGGGCAAGAAATGACGCCAGGCAGTGAGCAGTACGAGTGGTATGTTCTAGCGAAAAATGATCTGACCAGCGCCAAGCGTAAGGTCTTTGAATTGATTAACCAGGACTACTTGTAGCGTTTCTAGCGCTGCCGTTGTTGCTCAAGCTTAAAAATCTGCTGCCTATCCTGCCGAATCATACTGCGTAGCTGCTCGATCTCCGTTACCAACGCTTCATTGTCTAGTTGTCGAAGTTCACGCACCTGGCGTTTTTTACGTTCCAACGCTTCCACCGAGCCACTTAAACGCCGTTTCAATAGCGCATTCTGCTCGCTCAGCTCGTTTATACGCATTTGTGAAGGGGCAAGCAGGGCCTCAGCGTCGCGCTGCGCCTGAGCCGCCTCTGCGGCCTTTACGCGCGCGTCTTGTTCGAGTTGTTGAGCCTTCGATTGCTGTGCCTTCAGCTTTTCTTGCTGGGTGGCCAGCATCTCGGCGGCATCACGCTCGCGGCTGCTTTCACCCACCCAAGCACCGATTAGCAGACCTATCAGGGCGGCTAGGGACAGAATCAACGCATAGACGGGCCACGCAGCACGCACTGCTGCCCAGCCCAAGCTGGCTTCATAAGTGCCCGTAAGATAAGCAATATTCGGAAAGCGGTCATACGCAAGCCAGGCCAGGCCAGCAACAACTGCCAGGACGACGAAAAGCGCAGTGTTACGTCGGTTCATCGCAGATAAACCTCTGTTATCGAGTCTCTAAAATGCCCCATCTCCTGGGAAACGACTTCTAACGCATCCCGATAGTTGAGCCCATCACGCTGTAATTCCCCCATCCGTTCTTGAGCATAGCTGTGCCGCAGCCCATGTGCCCCGGTCGAGCGTCCCAGCGCGGCATCAGAGGCCTGGGAAAAGCTGTTTGACCAGCGCTGGCCACCGCCGATTGCATAGTGGGACTGGTAGTAGACGCCACGGTCTGTCACCTGCTGAGGCTGCTCCAGCCGGGTTGCTTCAAGCCGATTGGCTAACTCGTGAGGAATCAGAACCTCTCTGCAAAGCCCGCCTTTGCCCACGACGGTGTAGCGTTCGCCCTGGCGAACCGCGAATTTCTCATCACGTGTGGGCCGTACATCAGCGGGACGTTCATCAGCGCGACGTAGCGTTAAAATTTCGTGCGCACGAAGTCCAGCAGCGTGGGCGATCTGGGTGGCAAGGGCATTTTTATCAGTCTGCCGATCGCTGATAGCGGAGATCTGCGCCGGCGTGTAAGCGCGACTTCCGAGTACTTGCTGTTGTTCGCTCTTGATAACTGGCAGGCGCTCGCCCTGGGCAAGGTGACCAGTGACATGCTGCTGCATCAGCTGAATAGCCTGGCGTTCTTGATCGAGCGTCTTTTGGCCAACCGTTTCGCCGCGCTGTTCAAGGTAGGCAACTGCTTGAGCAGGCGTAAGACTGCGCAAATCGCCACCTTCGCGACCGGCGGCATGTTCGGCTTTCTGCCAGGTGGCCACGTTGGCCAAGGCGGCTTCGTAATTGCTGACGCTGCGCACGCTTTCAACCACGGTGCCCTGAAGCTGCTGCATGATGCGGCCAGCCTGGCGTTCACCGCTCGCGAACCACATCCCCATTAGTGGCCACCACGATCGGCAGTACGTTTATCGAGCGTACGCTGAAGCCAGCGCGCAACAGTCGAATGGGCGACCTTGATGCGGCGTGGAGGCATCTTTAACCAGGCTTGAAGATCGGCAGGACGGGCGCCGCTGTCGTAAAGAGCGAGTAATTCAGCAGTGTAAGGGTCGAGCTGGCTGCGGCCCTGTGAATAGGGGCGGATGCGGCCTAGCTTCTTGAATTCTTGAACCTGCTTTAGCTCGGCGGCTGGATCAAAATCAGGCAAGGGATCATCGCTTTGTAAGAACCTTCGCAGTGTTAAAAACACTCCGATCGCCCACGTTGGTGGACTGCGACCCCGTTTATCGAATATCGAAGCGACGGGCCTGTTCTCTCGCTGTGCTGGGCACATATAGCCGGTTTTATTTGAGAAGCGCGGGCTGGGCGCTTGGTGCTAACGAGGCTGTTAGCCAGTGCCGGGCTGGGCCCGGGGAACCGATTTTTTTGCTTGCATTCGGCAATGCTCCGCGATCTTTGATCACGCCACTTTTTGTGGGCCAGGTGTGGGCAAAACCTGCCGTGCCATAGGCACACGTCAACGACGCCTAACCCGCTAAATCTAGCACAAGCTTATGTGCATGTGAAATTGTGCGCTGAGTGCGCGCTAAAAGCTAAAACATGGTACAAAGCCTGCCCGCTGGGTACTACGCGGAGCGATGTACCCAGCGGGCAGGCGCGTATGCGTCTGACCGGTCGCCGGCAGGCGACTCCGACGCCATCGGCGGCGCGTCGCTCGCAGAGAGCGACGATGCACCGCCAGGTGCATCGCCGGCCGTAAAGGTCGGCTAGTCGGCGTTAGCCGACAGTGACGCGCAGAGCGTCACTGTGTGCGGAAAGCACACCGCGTTTCGCTTAGAAACGCAGAGGTTAAGAGCTTTTGGGTCAATGATTTGCAAGCAGACGAAGATTGACGCACAGCTTTTGAAAGGCTATAAACGACGAAACCCCGCCGAGGCGGGGTGTCGGGTTGAAGAGTGCTACCAACACTTTTCAACCGGCGGTTAGAGAGGAACAAGGCTCGTCTAACCAAAGCTGTTCTTGAATTATGGCGCTAAGCCGCCGCTCCTGCAAGCCCTGGAGCCACCAGAACACTATCAAAGCCCTTGTCCTCCTAATCGCGATAGCTACTGCTATAGCGCGTTTTCGCGTGTCCGCTGGTCTGGATTCGAGTTGTTGTCGACCAGTTTGGGCGCAGTAGTTGAGCCGAGACGGGGAATCT
>NZ_CP189761.1:0-88701 GCF_050215315.1 Halomonas sp. H2 | reverse complement strand
TGTATCTCCACCATCGTATAAGAACCTTATCTGAGCTTATGAAGAAATGGGTATTTTATCAAATGGTTATAAACTCAAATAAAAAAATGAGGTTATGAGTCATTACGTTTTAAGGAAGGGGGCTTTGGAGGTATGGGGAGTTAGTGTATATACACTAGCTCAACACGCATGGGAGGTGACCGATCAGCTTGCTATCGCTAGTATATATGCCAATGCTATAGGGAGTAGCAAGAATAACATGCTGACAGGGAGGTTTATGAACCAGGTGATTTATGCCGCAGCAGTATATCGGGCAGGCTATCCGAACATTACAAGAGGCATTGTGCTGGTGTGCGACAACCAAGTCGTCGGCTGGAGGGAGACACTTCGTAACCCTCTTGATGTCAAGCTAGGCTCCCTTGCCGTTGATGAGTGTGGCCGAGTGTGGGAAGCCGTCGATTATGATGGATACCAGGGGCTTTGACATGGGACATGCGAGCATGAAGCCAGCGCTTAAATGAGATAATGCGCAATTCCATCCGGTGATTTCCGTGAAGCCAATGAAGTTGAGCACACATAATCAGCCTTGAAAAATACGCGCTGGTGGGCTTTTATGCAGATAGCTCAAAATCAGCACCCTAATCACGATCTTTCGGCCCTTGGCAATGCGTGAACCAGTATTCCGTGGTTATTTTTATTACACGGCGCCACCCATCATTGTTTTCTGGTTTGGCGAAAAAAACCACCACAGCCCAAGTGATAAGCCTCCTTCACCGTTAGTTCTGTGCTTTCTTTGGCCATAATCAGCACCGTTCTTCAGCGCTTCTAATAGCATCATCCCTGAATCACCCACCGTGTCCAAGTCGATGATAATAAGGTTTGTCAGTGGGTTTCTGATATTTTGAACAAAATTAAGTGCTTCCGTCGCATCGTAAGCGTTCTGGCACCGAGGGCGGGAAGGTTTGGTCACTGCAGGCAAGCTCAATCATAGAAAGGTTGACTGCATCATGACCAACGAGCAGAGCTGTAGGATTGTTTACCATACCTGACGGCCTCCCAAACAGATCTTTAGAGTCAAAGCCCCGCCGAAGCGGGGCTTTGATGTCGGGTGTCCAGGTGACGGGGCAGTGCCACTGAACAAGCGACGTGACTCTTGCGAGTCGGCATTTCCTGCCATGACAAAAGTGGTAGCTCTTGGCCAAGCTGCCGTGTCACATGATCTTTATAGCATAAAAGCATGAGCCTGGCATCCGACACTCCCCGCCCGCCCGCCGCGCTTCGCGCTTTGGGCGGGGCTCCAAGGTCACCCTCAGAACCTTCCTGCTTCCACACGCCTTCACTAGACAGCTGCTAAGCCGCTGCCCCCGCTCCACAGGCTAACCCCGCCACCACGGTGGTTCGTATATTCCTGGCTGCGTTGATGTCGCGGTCAATGGGGTGGCCACCCCCCCAGGCAGTGCCAGTGACGTTGCGACAGCGGTAGTTTCTCAACCTTGTGGCCGCAGCCATGACACAGCTTACCGCTGGGAAACCACTGGCTCACTTTCACCAGTTGGCGCCCCACCCAGCATCGCTAATGGCTTTAGAGAGCCGATTATTCTTGATCATGCCAGCGATATTGAGTGACTCGACGCACAGGACTTGGTTTTCGTTAATTAGTGCGCGGGTCGCTTTATTGAGGGCGTCATGGCGGCAGTCGGCGATCTTGGCATGTAGCCGCGCCACTTTCTGACGGTATTTGTTGCGGTTGTTGGAACCTTTCTGCTTCTTCGCCAACCGGCACTTCAAGTAGGCCAGCTTCGTTTCGTAGCGTTTCAGGTGACACGGATTGCCGGATTTTACGCCATCGCTGGTGATGAACAGGTTAGTCAACCCGAGATCAATACCCACTGTTTTGGGCGTGACCGGATGCGCTTCTGGCGCAAAGTCACACAGGCAGCTGATGAAGTAGCGCCCGGCACGATCGCGTGAAAGCGTGATGGTAAAGGCAGTGGCTGACTTCACCGAATGGATAACGGTGTCTTCATCTTGGCAATCGTGATGTAGCCATTACGATTGCGAAACGCCGCCTTGGTCAGCCGGATCGACTGGCGGCCATCCTTTTTCTTGAAACGTGGATACCGCGCTTTGAGCTTGGAGTTGAAGAAGTTGTTAAAGGCGGCTTTCTGATCGCGCAGGGTTTGCTGCAGAATCACACTCGATACATCCTTGAGCCACGGAAACTCCGCCTTCAAGCCTCTAGCAGACGCTTTTCAGCGTGGGCGTGAGATACCGACTCGCCGCGTTGCTGATAAGCTTCGGTGCGATAGGCCAGGGTATTATTCCAGACAAAACGGGCACACCCGAACGACTGCGCCAACAACTCAGCTTGCTCGGGAGTAGGATAGAACCGTTTTTTATAGGCGCGCTTTGTCATACTGGAAAAAATATCAGGGGTATGAAACAAAATCAACCGGGCACCGCGTTGCGGTGCCCGGTTGTATCACTGCCCGATTGGGCGATGCTTTACGCGCTGTTTGGTAAGAATTTTCCTCGTCTTGCGCACGAGAAGAACACGATCATTGGTGCTGGAATTATGATGAATTGAGATTATAAGGCTATGAAATTATAAATATAGTTGCTTTTCCTCATAAGCATGAATGCTCAATTGATATTATGAGGTTTTGAGTTAAAGCGTTTAAGCGCCTTCACACGCTCGCGGTGCGTCGGATGTGTGTGAAGACTGATGGGGCGCTGCGAGGGCTCAAACATCGTAGCCGCTGCCAACGATCTGAACAGCGCGATACCTGGCTCTGTACCTTCCTGCGACGCAGCAAAAGCGTCAGCGCGAAACTCACTGCGCCGCGACGCCCACAGTGCCAATATCTCGTAAGCTGCACCTCCAAGCTGTCTGCCAGCTTTATCCAATGTTTGGAATAGATGCTCAAAACCAACCAGCAAGCGGCAAAGAGGATGGCCCACTAGCGGTATCCAGCGACATAGCCGAACAATCCACTTCACGACCTTCAAGCGTAGGCGCTGCTAAGCAAGCACGCTGTCCAGGAAACGCTGCCAAGCAAGCACATGGCGGGCATCCCTATGCACCAGATGGCCGACTTCGTGAGCGATCACCCAGCGCAATATGTCCGACGGCAACTGCAAAACACCCGCTGACAGTACCAAGTGAGGTTTTCTTATTGGCGGCGCAACGACGAAAGCAACCACATAGGCATTCTCGGCGGCCCAGAGGTGTGGGCATCGGATACGATGTTGCTTGCACAGACGTTGTGTATAGAGCGCGATAGGATGGTCTGCCGATACCTTCACCAATCTCCCCTTGGCCAAACGCCGCAACTGCCGTTTGCGGCGTCTCATTGCTTGCTTCGCCCCACTCCAAACCAAAAGACACAGCAGCCCCCAGGCGACCACCAGAGCGAGATGAATCAACGTATTTTGGGATAGCGGCACCCAGCCAATCTCTAGCCATACAGGACGAACACCGGCGGCGAACAACCAAGAAGCAATATGAGCAAAAACGCTATAAACAGCCCAAAGAATGGTTAAAGGGAAAAAAGCACTAAAAACACCTAATAGAATAAAACCAACTAAAAAAGCTAAATTATGCAAAAAAGCACATAAAAAATTCGCCATGCCTTGTAAATACCGAAGGTAAGAACATTTACAGAACGATGTTATGAGCCATCGCCTTCTTTACTAATGACGGAACGCACTTTTTCAACTAAAGGGTGTATGTAGTACTTAGCAGAGTTGTTTAATCGGGGAAGCCAGCTTTGTGCTTTTTCATCCGCTGAGTCTGTCAAGGTTTGCGCGCCAGCCGACTTCAATTGTGAAAGTGATGAAGGGGGCGTCCAGTCTGGTAGCGTCCGCCAAGGGGTACGATGCTTCGATCCTGTAGGCTTCACTGATGACGCACCCGACAAAAGCTCGGCATTGACCCAAGGTGCTGACGCGCCTGGAGGCATATTCCCTTGACCGTCCGCTGTCAAAACATCGAGTCGTCGTCGGGGCTCGGCAAAACGCCCATGTCGTTCTAGCGGCTCAGCTGTGATCGTTGCAAGGTGTCGGTCTGGCCGATAATGAGCTGCCTGTACCTCTATCTGCAAACGATCCCCAATATCGGGATACCAGGCACGCTGACAGTCGTGGCTCACGACGATCTGGACGTTGTGGTGGTGTGTCGAATCCGACACAGTATCGCCGGAAGACATAACTGTTTTCGCCGCTCCCAGAGCAGGCGGTATTGCGAGCCCAAGCCCAAGCCCAAGTGCCATCGCTGGCAATACTCGATATGGAAGCATGTTCCGCTCCAAAAAAACGCCCTTGAAAGGGCGTCAGTCACAAATGAATGGGGCGTTTTACTCGGCAGTAGGCGTCGCATCGGATGTCACGGGAGCAGACTGATTGGCCGCGCCCAGCCAGTCGCCAATGCCCAGCGAATCCAACAAGCCGCCGACCCAGGTATAAACGGGCATAAAGTATTCCGGCCAAAGGTGCATCAATGCCATCCCCAGCAATGCACCGCCTATCAAGCCTGCCAGGTTTGTTCTGGCCAGAAAGAGGGCGGCACCAATGGCAATCGCAATCGGGGAAATGGGAAGCATTATTAACCTTCCTGTTCAGCGGGTTGGCCATTGACTGCTCCTGCCTCCGCGCTTTCCTGTTCGATTATGCCCCTTAATGCAGAAATGATGGCTCCTGGCGGCTGCGCCCCAGACAAACGGACTTCCTTACCCGTTTCGTTGTCGATCAAAAACGATGTCGGCGTACCCGTAACACCTTTTGATTGTGCTTCACGCCCAAGATCAGCCACATGGCGTTGTACATCGCTGCTTTGCATACACTGACGAAACGCTGAACGATCAAAACCCATCGTTTCAGCCACATCGAGCAAACCCGCTTCGCGCACCTGATGATTCTCGTAGATATAGTCGCTAAGCGCCCAGAAATGCTGATTATCACCAAGACGGCCTGCGCATTCACTCGCCAATGCTTGGGTGGTCGAGTTGGCATCCATGATCGTCATGTGATGGTACTGAGCCTTCATCACGCCCTGACTGCTATCAACAAGTTGCTTAGGGGTACTGTGAAACTGACGGCAGTACGGGCAGTTGGGATCGGAATAGGTGTACAGCGTGAAGCGAGCGTCAACATCCCCGTATGTCCAGGGCGTATCGTCTTCCAAATCGGTAGGGGCATTGTCATACCCCTCTAGCAATGCCTGGCGCTGTGCCTCTTGCTCGGCCTGCGCTCGCTGCTGCATCACCTGATCAACAGCGGCCACCAGATCAGTATTGCGCGTTTGCTGTCCAGAGGAAGTGTTGATGGCATCGGCAAGGTCAGACAGTTTTGCATTGGTCTGTTGGAGTTGATTAGCCGTTTCAGTCTGGGCGTTCAGCAGCAAACCGAATGCAAGTGTTGCCAGAAATCCGCTGCCGATAATACCGCCAAACGCAAGGTGCATCGCGCGACGATCGTCTGTGGCCGAAGATGTAGATTTTGACATGAATATCCCTCTGGAATGAAAAGTACCCTGGCAGAGTACGCGCAGGAAACGATCAGGCAGGCCAGCGGAACACCGGATTTCTAGGCAAAAACAAAAACCCCCCAAGAAGGGGGTAAGCCTTTATGAGAGCCTGCGTGGGATCAGGCAGTCCAAGGTAGCAGGTAGGGGGTAGAAAACACGACAGAGGCCGTCAGGAGCCAGCAGAAAAGGGCGTATAGCTGCAAGCCGATGAAACGCCGCATCCTTCCCTCCTTGATATATCTTCCAGCCGTAGAGATGGCCATCAAGACCCCGCCAACTGCCAGAGCAAGAATCGACGGCATGATCCATTCGATACCGACACCCGCAAATGCCCGCCAGAAAAAGAAAACAAAAAGGCCGATAATCGGGGAAAGAGACACAATACCCTGCACCGAAAAAGCCTGGCGATACTTCCCATGTGGCGTGTCGTCAACAAGGTATGCACGCACTAGACGGTGAGGCAAAAGTGACACAGCTTTCAGTGAACAGCGCAAAGAACGGTTTTGACGGCTCATGAGATTTTCCTCGTTACGTTGATTTACCTAGTAGCTTAACCAACTTTTGCGCTTGACCAAGCCGGTGCGAAATTAAGCCGTCCCCCGAGAAATTTCCAGAACCATCGACCAGGAAGACGGGAGCAGTTGCAAGGCATCCATCACGATCTGCCAATCGGATGTGGCGATAGACATACCCAGCTGATCTTCTAGCACCGATGGGCGTATCACCTGGCGGCCCCAAAGCTGTATCCGACCACTATCGGCATCGACAACCGAATCCGAGAGCAGCATAAGCGGAAACTGCGAAGACAGCTCATCCAGTTTGCGCTGAAGACGGGCAGCTCGCACCGCGTCTTCCCATTCGTCGTCGTCCAAGCCAAATAGCGCAACACTTTCTATGGACGGAGAATCGGACACCGCAGGGATATGCTTCTGGGCGTCCAAAAGAAGCGAGATCGCGTACTGCAATGCAGGAGAATCAACGCCGTACCGATCCAGAAACGCAAGCAGGTGTCTCTTTCGAACCTGTGTCTCCATCTCGAAACCCTTACTTTAGGCGATGGTAATGACGAACAAGGCCATCGCAAAATCGGCACTGCGGATACAACGCAATAGCTGAGCTATCGGCTTCACCAACAAGATCGGGAAACTCGATTCGCTCACCAATGTATTTTCGTCCTCGCTCCTCGCTCAGGCGCTTGATGAGAACGGTTGGAATGTCGAAATCCGTCGTGTCGGCAACAGGATCAGTCAGCCAGAAAGGCAGTGTCAGATCGACAATAATCCGCGTCGTTTGCAGCGGCACCTCCAGCCAGTAATGCGGCACGATGATCACGTTTTCGCCCGTTTCGTTGGTATGTAGCTCACCAAAGAACAGCTCCTTGGGCATACCGGCGTCAGCAAAGAATGCTGCTGCTTCGTGCGCAACGTCGCCACAGTCGGCATCTTCAGTGATGTCGGGCGTCAGGTTGAAAAATGCCATAGCGATATCGTCAGCCAATATCTGCTGCTCATCCTCAAGCCGTGACAATGCGTTTTCAGATTTATCGCTGGTTACTAATGTGAGCACAATGCCCTCCTTGTCTCGATGTCGGGTGTCCGTTGGATTCTACGCACCCCGAAAAACCGACCAAGACGCTGAGGGGCGGATTTCTAGTGAATTAGCTTCCTTCCGCCTTCAAGGATTACATGAACCATAACGTGCTCTATAAACCTTTTGGTTTGTTATGTGGAATAATGGCTTATAAATGCCTTTTGCAATTTTTCTTTTAAAAGGAAAGCATTGTGACGGTATTCTGTGTATGCCTGCACACGAAATTAAGACCACTTTAATATGAAAGAGGATAAGCCTAACAAATATTATCAAATTATTCGGCGGCATGGTTTAAAAAGAGAAATTTCACAAGCAGAGGTGTTTGAGTCATGAATAAATAACTTATTAGGCTATCTACTTTCTATGCGATTCAACTACCTTCTTGATCTCCTTCAGCGCTGTTCGCGCTTTTGATAACTCATAAAAAATTTTTCGATTTTTGGCATGGTCTTTTTCGTGCGCCGCAACTAATTCTCGCTCCCAACTTTCAGCCCCATTAAAGTCTCGGGCGTTATAATGATGCTTACCAGACCGTTTAATATGTTTAGCGTAGTAAGTTTTACCTTTGCGCATCGAGTCAGAGTTCCGAACAAACGCATCACGGAAATAGACGACTTCCAAGGTTCCTCGATTAACGCGAACACGGATACCGAGCTTACCTGGATCACCTGCTGCAAAGCGCTCCATTTTTTCTTCCCAAAATAAGTCAGCCATCGTGCGTGAGTCCAAGGCTGCCAGATAAATCGACCGCTCAATTTCTTCAAGCATTCCATCGGCTGCATCCGACAGCGCGGCAGATACTTCAGCCAAATCAATACCCGAACGCTCGGCTTCTGCCTCGTCGTTCACAGCAAGCAGCGTATGCAAATGGTCAAGCGAATAATTACCTGAACTGTTGCTACCACCATATTCTGACATCCAGATAGCCCTCCAAAGCCTCAATATCTAACAGACGCTCCCCATGAAATTACCCTGGGGGAAACCCTCGCTCCCCACAGGGTATTACTTACTGGTGGGAGGTGAAACAGAAAATAGGAAAAATAGCCAAATTTTTTTAATTCTCCCCCCAACTGGGGGGAAGTGATAAAAATTTGCCACCTTCCCCCAGTACTGGTGGGAATTGAAAAGGTAATGAGAGGGTTGAAGCATTTCTCAATGGATGCAATACTGATTTTTACAAACCTTAAAGTTTGAAATAAACTCTCTAAGGCGAAGTGACTTGCGCTTCGGTTTAGCTGTTTAACAGTGAAACGTGGAGGTCTGAATGGGTACGAACGTAGGGCTGGATATCGGCTATAGCAACACCAAGCTGGTTTACTCAGGCGGCGATGAAGGGCATCAGGAGTCCGTCTTTCCTGTAGGGGTGTCGCGCCTCGATCAATTCAATCGGCAGATTAAAGGCATTACCGGCGGTGATGTTGATACCACCATTGTTATGGTAGATGGCGTTGAATATGCCGCTGGTATTGCACCAGGTAAAGTGTTGGGTAGCTCACGCGATATAACGGAAAACTACATTAAAACGACGCAGTATAAGGCACTTTTCCATGCTGCGTTATTATATACAAATGATCGCCAGGTAGATCGCTTAGTGACGGGGTTGCCGGTCACGCATTGGCAGAACGAAGAATTAAAAAACGATATTAAAAAGATGATGGCAGGGGAGCATCAAGTTGCTAAAAAGAGAACCGTAACCGTGGATGAAGTTGAGGTCATTCCACAACCAGGCGGTGCATTTTTAGATGCTATTCACTACGCTGAAAGTAACGACGATCAAGATACCGTAGAAGCATTAACAGAAGGTAGTGTTATCATCATTGACCCTGGCTTTTATAGCACTGACTTTGTAGTTTTTGAAGAAGGGGAGTTAAATGCTGAGTTGTCCGGTACAACCCTTTTAGCAACGTCTCGGATTATTGATAGAGTGGCTGAATTGGTCAGCGCAGACTACGGAGCGGCACCAGGTAAGAGCCTCAAGTCTGAAAAAATTGAAAGTTTAATACGCGCAAATTCGCATATAGTACGCTATGCAGGACAGAAAATAGACATCCAACCTTACATCCAAAAAAGCGCATTGGAAATCTCTCAGGCTGCTATAAGCGAAATTGCGGGTAGTATGCGAAATACGGTACTTGATACTGTTGTGGTTGCAGGGGGCGGTGGGGCATTTTTTGAACCTGAAGCACGGCGAATTTTCTCACATTGCGAGATTATCCAGCCCTCTGATCCGGTGCTGTCCATCGCTCGGGGCTATCACGGCTGGGCCGCACGATAGCGTTTATTGGCATTACAGCTGGTGGTAGCACTGATTACCGCCAGCTTTATAATCATTGGAGAATCCGTGATGCACGACTTTCAGCAATCACAGCCGCTTGTCATCAACATCATGCTGTACCGCCGCCGCGATGGTGATCTGTACAGAGAACTCATGTCCGTCCCTAATAAATACCGTGCGGAGCGTCTGCGCAATCTCGCTAACCTATGCTGCTTGATGCGGGAAATGGGGGGCATTGCCGTTGACAGTGAGCGATTGCATTCACTCGCCGAAAGGCACTATAGCAGTATCGTCAGTGATGACGTGGAGGATAGCGACGGAGACGAGACAGAATCTTCCATGCCGCTAAAATTGACCGTCAATTTCTACAATTATCCCGAGTTGTACCGCGACCTGGCAGCCATTCCAAACGGTAATGTTTCCAGTCGGGTAAAAGCCCTTGCGTCGGCGGGGGCATTACTCAACGATATTTCACGCTTGGCTCGCCATGCTGATAATCAAGGGCTGTCGACCCGCCCATCACAAAACCCGCAGGCACACGCTATCGTCAAAGAGCCCGTTGATCCTGGTATGGCAAGCATAAAAGAGGAAGGTGAGGTTGAGATGGGAACCCAAAAAGGAGAAGCAGATACAAGTGTGGAGGCGGATGCCTCAACAGAGCCGTCAGTAGCAGACGATAAGCGGGATAACACGCCTAAAAAGTCCAGTGCCATCGGCAAAATCAGAATGTAGTCACCAACCTGTAGTGGTTCAATAAAACCGGACACCAACGTAGGTGGTAATATGGCCACCAAAAGCGAGGTGTCTGATGACCAAGAAACGACGTACTTTTTCGCCTGAATTTAAGCAAGAAGCTGCCAGGCTGGTACTGGATCAAGGCTACAGCTATCACCAAGCTTGTAGCTCGTTGGGTGTCGGTGAAAGCGCCCTCCGACGCTGGGTTCACCAGCTTGCGGACGAGCGTCAAGGAATAACGCCTAAGGGCAAAGCGTTAACCCCAGAACAGCAGCGTATTCAGTAGCTTGAGGCTCGCTGCAAACGTCTTGAGATGGAAAAAACCATCCGAAAAAAGACCATCGCTCTCTTGATGTCGGACGATATGAATCGTACGCGCTGATAGACCAGTTGAGTGAGCAAATGCCTGTTGAAATGGTCTGTAATGCGTTTGATATTAGCCGCTCCAGTTACTACGAATACCGCCAGCAGTGGCACCGCGTGGATGTTGAGCGTCTGGCCTTAAAAGCTCAGGTAAGCCGCCTTTTCAAAAAGAGTCGCCGCTCAGCTGGCAGCAGCTCAATCAACGGGTTGCTCGGCGAAGAGGGCGTCACCATCGGCCGTTTCAAGGTTCGGTGTTTGATGAGCGAAATGGGGTTGATCTGCAAGCAGTCAGACCCTCCTGCTGACAAGCAGGCGACTGTTGGGCGACCTGATATTGCGAATCATCTTGGCCGCAAATTTACACCAGACCAGCCCAATCAGGTCTGGTGACATCCCTTATATCTGGAGTGGCCAGCGTTGGAGCTATCTGGCCGTTGTGTTGGATCTTTATGCTTGTCGTGTTGTTGGCTGGGCCATGTCGTGCAGCCCGGATGCAGATTTTGTTGTGAAAGCGCTGGATCATGCTTGGGAACAACGTGGTCAGCCTAAGAGCGTCATGTTCCATTCCGATAGTAAGACTACAAGGTGCCAGGTGTTTCTGGGTTGATCCGGCACTTATAGTAATCGATCTATTCTGAGGACCTGGTGCCGTGAGGGCTCTTGGGTCTCCTGACCCACATTCTGATCGACCCGGCTAGTGTGTCTTTCCTTGGACCTGTCGGTGATCCAGGAGCACTGGCGGCGAGGTTTCGCCTCGTCGAAGCATGTGACTCAAGAAGGGCCTGACCGCCTGCCTTATTACTGTCGTGTCCAGGCTATCGAACTCGGTGAAGCCATCCTGAATCAATAGCTTGGAGATCCACTATGAGTCAGCAACCCAGTGATCGCTCCTTCATTATCGGCGGTGTTGATACCCACAAAGAGCTGCATGTAGCCGCCGTCGTGGATGTCCATGACCGTGTGCTTGGCACCACCAGCTTTCCTACCACCCGGCATGGCTACAAGACTATGCTGACCTGGATGTGCTCCTTCGGCGATCTCAGCCGGGTGGGAATCGAATGCACCGGTACCTATGGAGCCGGCCTGCTGCGCTACTGACAGCGCACAGGCATCACTATCTTGGAAGTCACGACACTCGATAAGACCGTACGGCGCAAGCGCGGCAAGGATGACGCAATCGATGCAGAGAATGCCGCTCATGCGGCCTATGTGGGTATTCGCACTGTCACCCCGAAGACACGTGTCGGAATGATCGAGTCCTTACGTGTCCAGAAGGTTTGCCGAAAAACTGCGGTCGCGGCTCGCCGTGTGGCCCTCCAGATGATCCAGACTCAAGTGGTCTCGGCACCAGGGGAGCTGCGCGATCTGTCGAGGAACATGGCGCGAATACAGTTGCTTCGGACGCTGGCGGCATGGCGTCCCGATTTGAACGGGTACCGGGATGTCACGATGGCTTACCGCATCGCCCTAAAATCCCTCGCACGCCGCTACCTGGAACTGCACGACGAGCTTGCCGATTTGTAGGTCATGATCAAAGCTATCGTCGATGAGCTGGCACCAAAGTTGGTGTCTCGAACAGCAGTAGGCTACGAGACGGCCCCACAGCTACTGATCATGGCAGGCGATAATCCGGACCGCCTTGGCTCAGAAGCCAGCTTTGCGGCGCTTTGTGGCATTAGTCCTATTCCTGCCTCGTCAGGTAAGACGCAGCGGCACCGGCTCAACCGGGGTGGCGATCGCGCTGCCAATAGTGCGCTGTATATCATCGCCATCAGGCGGCTACGTCTGGATGCCGATACGCAGGCATGGCGGGTGGGAGAGGGCCACTCCAAGCTGGAAGCCATCCGATGCCTGAAACGCTATGAGCTCTATTATGTGCTGCGTAGCCGTCATCGGGATATCAATCAGACGCAAATCGCCACTTGACACTTAGAAGGGCGTCCAGGGCAGTCAATATGCAAGCCGCAAGTTCCGCCAACGACTTTGGCGCTATAGAATGAAACAAAGCATGAGCCGACGTGGCAACTGCTGGGACACTCGCCGACGGAAAGGCTGTTCCGGAGCCTGAAATCAGAGTGGATACCGGCGTGGGGATATCGAAATCTACCTGAGGCCAAGAAAGACGTTAGTAGCTATCTGATGGGTTACTACAACCAGCAGCGCCCTCACTCGTTTAACGATGGCCTGCCTCCCGTGGTGGCTGAGAAAAACCTTAAATCCTGAATTCAAAAATTTAATTAATGTCCGGTATTAGTTGACCACTACACACAAAGATCTTTGCCAGGGGGCTGTTCTGCTGGAATCGGGCTAACTCTTTATTCACTAAGAGGGTGTTTACTAAATATCAGGACGGGTGAGTTAATCGGTTGAGTAATTGTCGGCTTGCCGCCAGCCACACCCAAGCTTCGGATACCTGAATACTTCGATCATGGTGCATTACCAGTCGGCGTGCCTTTTCGATCCATGCATGGGTACGTTCTACGACCCATCTTTTCGGCAGGATAGTAAATCCCTTGGCATCCGGTTGCTTTGTGAAAAGGTCTTGCTGGTTGGGCGTCTTCCACCAGCCAACATTAGTATTGCCAGGATGACGCACGACCTCTACCTCAACACCATGCTGCTGGTTGATCGTCTGCGCACAGCGTCCTGCATAACCACTATCAACAAAAACTGTTGATATCCCAGAATACTTTTCGATTCCATTGGCCATAACAGGGTGCGCCCCATCGCGGTCTTGCACACTTGCTGCCGTCACACTCACCGCCAACACAAGGCCTAGCGTATCAACAAGAACGTGTCGTTTCCGGCCTTTGACCTTCTTGCCAGCATCATAGCCGCTGGCCCCGCCTTGGGGAGAATGACGTGTTGATTGGGCGTCAAGTACAGCAGCGCTTGGCATCTTGTCACGCCCTTCACGCTCTCGCCATTGAGCGCGCAATCGGTCGTTCATTTGCTCAAATTTGCCCTGCTCGCTCCAGCGCCGAAAGGTGCGGTACACGTTTTGCCAAGGTGGAAAGTCTTGAGGCAACATCCGCCACGAACAACCACTACGAACCACATAACAGCAAGCATCGACCAGTAAGCGTCGGGGGTAACTAGGCGGCTTGCCACGATGACCATCGGTATCGAAGATATCCGCAATCAATGCCCATTCTGCATCGGTCAGGCAGCTTGGGTAGCGCTGTTCTGGTGCCTGCTGTCGGTGACGATCCTGATAGCCGTAACGAGGAGGTGATTCTACCTCGGGTGGCTGATCACGTTGATCACCAGATTTCTCGGGAACTCCCTTATGCCGGGTGATGCCCGCCTCCTTAAGCGCCATCCTTAAGGTTTCGATATACAATGAGATACCGGTCTTGGCAGTAAACGAATCGCGAATTTCAACGAGCGTTGCCATCGGTTTGTCGGTGACAATCTCACATAGGATCGGATAGTGCTCAGGCTGAACCTTCTTGCGGCGTACCATGATAGCTGCTCCAGATTCAGAGTTAGTAACAACGATCATTATAGTACTTTATGTAAACACCCTCTAAGGCAATGGCGAAAAGATTGTGCTGGCGAGAGTAATGGATATTTTTGTCACTTTCTTTATAGTACATGAGGAAGTTGCTATTGTCGGTCAAGCTTTGTACAGCCTCATAGAAGCGATTGCGAATAACTTCAGTTGCATGTTCAGGGCTATTGGCTTCACTAGTTGGGACAAATGCAAACGCCCTATCAAGTTGCATCATGCCAGGGCCAGATAGCAGCGCCGACGCTAGGCCAAGCCCCAGTGACGCTCCACCTGATAAACCAAAACCAGCAGAGCTTGAGAGCGATCGCGCCGTGCCAGCATCACTCGATAGGTCGCTCATCATCGAGCTGTATTCGTCTTCACCTTGCTTTGTATCCCGTGCTTCATGTAGACCACCCACCATAGCGAGGTTGTAGGCTCGGCTGTTGCTTTCGCTGTAATTAGGATCCCCCATAGGTACGCTGGGTATGCCAGCACAGCCCGCTAAGAAGGTGAGGGCTGTTAATGAAGATGCGAGGGTGAACGTTTTCTTCATTTCTCTAGTACTGAGGTAATGAGCCCAAGTCATACCAATATGTTAACTCAGCAATGCGATTACCAAAATTTAATTAGTACGGCTTAAGTGGTACAGTGGCGGATTTGGCATGCCCCGACCACGAAATTAGAGATGATAGTGGGGGATTCCCTGGTTGTTACCTTCCTGGTTCCTGCTTCGTTGTCAGTTGCCTTCAATGCCTTGGCATTGCCGATTTTATTCAAACTCCACAGGCGGATATTTTCGAGTGCTCCTCGGTATGATATTTAAACTCTTGGCACAAGCTAACATCGCGGTGCTTGCTTATAAGATATTGCGGGCGGCATCGAGGTTTCGATCAACACCTCGGTTACCATAGCAAGGGCAATCCCTGCGACTAGTGTCGATAGGCATTTTCTCAACCTTATGCCCACAGCTCACGTAGGTTTTCGAGATGGAAAACTCCTGATCAATGTTGACCAGCTGCTTACCCTCCGCCCTTGCCTTGTATGCCAGATTTTCGATTCGCCTGCTTCAGCTGGCATCGACAATGTGGTTGGCCAGCATGCGGCTTTTACTTTCAAAAAGTAAAGCTGAATTGGGTGTGCAGATCGCCTGAGTCGTCGTCGCTATCACCCAGCAGGACGTTTTGTAGCGCTGTCACCGACTGAAATAGCTCTTCGGCACTCTCTGGCGTGAGCGTACTGAACCAACGCCTTGCCACGGCATCCCCTGTCACGTCCCAGCACACATCGTGCCCGTGTAACACCAGTACCGCTTCGCTGATGGTCCCGCACTTTTCGCAGGCGCAGTAGCGAAGCTCTGCATCGCATTTCTGGTTAACTTGTGTGCTTAGATCAGCGCTTGCGCCGCATGAACATTGCATCGTTGTTCTCCTATCTTGCTAATACAGCCCTTGCCGTTCGAAATGCTGCCAGCCACCGAGGGATACACGGGCGAGAATTTAGGGAGGGACCCCGCGTTCTGCACTCTTCGGCCTCACGCACCTGCATCGCCAGCTTATAGCGCACGTTCTACCGAGCTTGTTCAGATCAGCGTTGGCGTTGGGAATTCCTTGCTGTTCTGCCCGCGCCAGGAGGGTTTGGTTCACATTGTCGAGTGCCTGATTTTTCTGGATGATCGAAGAATATGTAAACGCCTCTAAACCGATGATAGAAACTGCCCCTACACTTACTGCAATAATTAATACCGTTACGGTTTATTTTTGAAATTTAAAATCGACAATAAGTGGTTAGCAAATAAAATATAAGTAAAAAAGTGCATTACTGCGGAAAAAAAGAAATTAATAAAAGCCACGCTACGCTACTAAAAGAGATTCTTTGCCTAATTGCAGTGCATAGAAATTTGATTTCAATATGCTGATTATCACTGATGCCGTTAAATCCAACTAATGAAAAAAGAACGTTTGTAAAATACACCGGTTATTGATATTGTAGGGTAATCCCCCCATTTATAACCGGGGCGATAAGTAGAGTTGGTTAGGCAGCCATGGCCACCTTCTGTTTCGGTGTTATCCCACCCAATGCCATGTTCGGTCGCTCGTGGTTGTACGTCCAGAGCCAGCGTGTGGCAAAATCCTGTACTTCAGCGATTGAGTCGAACAGATAATGGCTCAGCCAATCATAACGGACTGTTCGGTTGTAGCGTTCGATGTAGGCATTCTGCTGTGGCTTGCCAGGTTGAATGTACAGCAGCTCAATGCCGTTTTGCTTCGCCCAACGGGTTAGTTTGCCACTGATGTATTCCGGGCCGTTGTCGCATCGAATGGCCTTGGGCCGACCACGCCATTCGATCAACTGGTTTAAGGAGCGTATCACGCGCTCTGCTGGCAGAGAGAAGTCAGCATCGATGATCAGGCCTTCCCGGTTGTAATCATCGATCACGTTGAACAACCGATACGTTCGGCCATCGGCCAACTGATCATGCATGAAGTCCATCGACCAACAGTCGTTTAGAGCAGCGGATACGACCAATGGCGCTGGCTTGTCACGCACCAATCGTTTTTTTGGCTTGATGCGTAAGTTCAGCTCCAATGCCCGGTAAATTCGGTAGATGCGCTTATGGTTCCAGCGAAAGCCTTTCACGTTGCGCAGATACAAGTAACACAGTCCAAAGCCCCAGTTACGCTGATTGTGGGTCAGGTGCACCAGCCAGTCAGCGATAACAGCGTTCTCATGGCTCAGCTTCGCCTGATAGCGGTAACAGGTTTCACTGATCCCGAAAACCTGACAGGCCAGCCGAATACTGCAGCAACCGGCCTCAACGACATTCTTTGCCATCTCGCGGCGTTGAGATGGCTTTACCACTTTCCCTCGAGGGCTTCCTGGCGCAACTCTGCCTTCAACCGCTCTTCGGCATACATCTTCTTGAGGCGCTGGTTCTCGTCTTCCAACTCCTTGAGGCGCTTCATCATGGACGTGTCCATACCACCGTACTTGGAGCGCCATTTATAAAATGAGGCGCTGCTCATGCCGTGCTCGCGACACAGTTCAGGGACAGGCAAACCAGACTCAGCCTGCTTCAAAATCGCCATGATCTGGCTGTCAGTAAAACGTGATTTGCGCATGTGAAATCTCCTGTTTTTTCAGGTTACAAAATTCCACTTATCAACGCGATTAGTTTTCGGGGGGATTACCGTAGCACTCTAATAACCAGTACTGTATTCCTGTGTGTCTAGATTCTTCATTTAGAGATTACTCATAATGAATTGATATTCCTACGGAAGTTTTTAAATAATATGGAACAGCAAAACATCGTCGATTTGTTTAATACTGTTCTGGTTGAATATCCCGGACACCTCAAGAAAGCACAACAAACAGCAGTGGCAGCGAGCTGGGTCCGGAAAAAAGTGGCATGGTTTGGTGCATTGCACAGAATTGATGAAATCGCGAATGCACGGCAATTCCATACGCAATGGAATTATTTCTCGCTATTGATCCCATAGAAAACCTATACGCTCAAAACTCTTTTTAGTTAAACCTATAGTTTTATCTAAATCATTTTTAATTTTAGATATGGCCATGTAGCGCTCCCGCAACATTGCATAGTTGATTTCTGTTTCATCTATTATTTCACGTTCCCACGGTTCGGCCGAATTAAATGCGGATTGTTTGTATCGTGGATTGAAGCGGCTAGTACCCTTTGGCACCAGTGTCGCCATAATTCTACCCCCTGGCTCAGAAGGTGGCTTGCCACCGGCTCGCAGCCACTGGCATTGAAGCGATCCTGTTGTGACACGTATGCGAGTTATAAAGCGTGGCGCACGTCGACCTGCTTCTTCTCGGACATTCTCCCAATGCAAATCACAAATTATTTGAGCATGATTGCGTATGCGATCTAGCTCAGCCGCTAGTGAATCGCGCATGCTGTACAATTCCGAATGTGTTTTCTCAGCAGATTTTATAATATCCATAGATAACCTACGTACCCTAGTAAACCAATAATTATATATTGGTCTACAATTTTGTAAACCAAAATTTGGTCTACAATATAGAAGTTGATGATCATAGGTCAATAAGGAAGATAGCAATTTTTTTGAGACTTCTAGATATTGGTTTACAAAAATGAAGTTGATGTCTGTAGGTTTTCTCAAAAAGCGGAAAGTTAGTAGTCGTAGATCAATAGTTATTTTTCTATTGGTTTACGAATGACAAATTCACTTTTGTAGACCAATTTTGGTTTACACCAAACAAGTTTATATTTTAAAACCAATTGATTTACAGGTAGTAAGTTTAGGTTTGTAGACCAGTATAAAAGGTAGAGCGGTTTAAAACCAGTTCTCACTACGGGGCTACGACAAGCGACTTATTATTCGTAATAAAATGTTGATTTATGACAGTTTTAAATTCGTGTAGTAAGATTTGTTCAGATTAATATTTTTTTAAGTATTTCTGTGTTTTTTTAATATAAATCGAATGCTAATAATTTGTAATTCCATCCAAAATATTATTTTATCATGCGTACGATTTTTTGTAATTTTACTAGAATGATAAATCTTGTTTTTATAACTAACGGTAAAGAAGGATTGAATCTTTTTTTAGCCTATTTAGTTCTATGTTAGTAATTTTCTTGTTTTTATAGTTATATTTTATATCTTGGTCGGGGTGCATCTTTAAGAACAGTAGATGAAGTTGCCGGACTATCATTAGAGAAGCGCTGAGTAGAAAAGATGTAAAATTTAAAGTAATGGTTAGACGTTCTTAAAATATTATCAAATGGGTTGTCTTCGTAGATAGTAGAATAAATAAAAATTACCAACATGTCATTTATCCTAAGAAGTTATTTTAGGCGATCTTCATCAGTTTTTATCCTTGATAGGACTCTGTATAGAAAGTGATGCTGATCGGGGCTAATGCTAACTTGAAAAAGATACGTTTTATATTTTTATAATTTTATGCATTGAGAGTTTTTTGGCCTTGTTGATATAAGGGGTTAAGCCTAGTCCTAGTAAGTGCTAAATGTTTTATCGTTACTTTCCATAGAGTTTTTAAAAGGAGACGCTTTTTTAGGTCATATAATTAAAAGGAGATTTGTTTTAGATGTATATATTCTCTAAAAAACATGTGATTTATAATTTTAAATTCCGTAGTAATGCTTTAATTAGGGGCGCTTAAAGGAATAATCATTCGTTTGCTTTTTTCCGCTTTAAAGCTTGGTATAGACGACGTCACCCCCAGATTGAGTAGCGCTACACTTTAGAGTCCGATCCTATGCGTAAGGAGATTGGACATGAAGAAGCGTTTCAGCGAAGAACAGATCATTGGGTTCCTTGGCGAAGCCGAAGCGGGGCTGCCCATCAAGGAGCTCTGCCGTCGGCACGGTTTCTCAGAAGCCAGTTACTATCTATGGCGTAGCAAGTTTGGTGGCATGAGCGTACCCCCCTCTGTCAGCCCCAGCGATCATGGAGGTATAATCTCTCGAACAACGATTGACGGCCTTCGAACAAGCAGCGCAGGGTGTCGAGCAGCAGGCTCTTGCCGAAGCGCCGCGGGCGAGACAGGAAGTAGAACTTGTTCTGGGAGACCAAGCGCTCGATCACCGGTGTCTTGTCGACATAGTAGTAACCTCCCTCGCGGATTGTCGAGAAGGTTTGGATACCTATCGGAAGCCTGAGGTGTGGATCGGTTGCCATGCTGACCTCTCGAGTAGAAAGATATCTTCTCAGCTCACACCGCGTTTAAGTCACTTTGGCTTGCCGCTTGTGCCACCGCATAGGCAGGTGACTGCTTATGCGGCTTTCTGCTATTAGCTTACGGATATTGATTGCGGCGTTGATGTTGCTGCTTAAACCATTAGTGCTAAAGTAACAGCCTGAGGGCTCTGATTCTGAAGCGCGACAGCACTGAAGGGAGGGGAGTCAAGTGCTACGCTGATTACCCAAAACTAAACCGCATTCCTACTCCACGTCAGAGGCAATTCACTATGAGCAATAACATGCAGTTCTTTTTGGGTATCTCTCCAATCCTGTTCATCATGATTGGGACTATCTGCGCAGGTGCGTATGCAGTGTTTCGTAAGCTGAAAAATCACCGCCACTGACTTTTCAGTACCAATGAATAAAGGGCGTGAATAGCGACGAACCAGTTGCCAGCACTCCGCTCAATAAGCTTTCAGTCTTGCTAACACACGCTCTATGGCAGGTCGGTAGCTGCCTCCAAACAAAAGCAAATGATTCCGTAGCGGGTAAAGCTGAAAAAGCGCCTCTCGGCTTGGCCACTCATCAGGTGCATTGCCATTCTAGTACGCCTCAAAGAAAGCAGTACTGGGCGAGCCGAATAGGGTCAACATCGCCAGATCCACCTCAGGGAAGTGGCAGTAAACCACAGGGGCAATGATCGCGGGGCCTTGGGGCGTGAACAGCACATTGCCCGACCACAAATCACCATGCACCAAAGTCGGCGAAACATCCGGCAGCCAGCGTTCTACCCCATGGGCTAACGCTTCAAGGCGGTGACGTAAACCGTTGTTTAACAGCCCTTTAGAACAACAGGCGTTGATGAGCGGTAACAAACGCCGCTCTCGCTGAAAAGCGCGGCCATCCTTGGCTAGGGTGTTTTCCCACAGGCGTTATCTCGGAACCAGCCGTGCTCGTCCCCTGTCATCTCATGCAGCTTACGCAGTCCCTCACCCAGTGCTGACTTATCACTATGGCGGTGCGGTATTGTTTCCAACGCCTCCATCACCAGCCATTCTCCCTGCTAGGCAATCACCGTTTGTGACAGCGTGGAAAACAGCTTTGAGCTTTACGGGTGGGCGCTGGTCACTGATGTGCAATTGGATAGCAAATGAGCTTTTGATGATAATTCTAAATAAGGTTTTGAGGTTACCCGCTTTTGGTGCTTTGATGATTTCATCATGACTGTATCTAACCAGGAGAATGCTGTCTCATCTCTCAGAATAGCCCTCCAGCGCAAACGGATTTAGAAACTGCCTACCCCATAGAAAGTCACGATCGACCTGGCTTAGGTCAGCCTCATCGCAAACAGCATCCCAATAATCATGGATGATCGCAATCTGGTGATTGATGATTTCACGGGCCTGAGTCCGGCTAAGACCGAGCCGCTCTGCGGCTGCCAAACAGTGGATTAGCTGACTGCGACGTTCCTGGTCATACAACAGCATCGCCTGGGTGGCTTCGCCACCGGTACGTGACTGCGGACAGATATCGTAGGCCGGAGTTAGTCGATAGTGCATACCATCCCAGAAGGCAGCATGATTACGTGCATGGTCGTCGGTATTTCCGCAAAGTACGTTGAAGACGATGCGGCTGAACAACTCGACCAGTGTTTTCCCCGGCTGGTTGAATTTAGATCGGATTCGATGGGCGAGATCTTCATAGCTGGCATAGCGGGCCATCATCTCGTCCAGACCGAGCAGCGTGAGAGCAGAGAGCACAATGTGTCTCCCCCAACCATCAGCTGTCTTCATTCTGTCGAAGCGTTCAATCAGCAGTACATCCTTGCCTAATGAGCGGGCCATCTTGATGGGCGCAACATCCAGCCCCGCCTGCTGGGCGAGCCGCATGGCGACAAATTCCGCCTTCACTACGCTGTAAAGGTCGGTACTAGAAGAGAACTTTGCCACCAATTTGCGATCCTGATCGTTCAACAGAGCCTTAGGGCGGGCACCGCCGATACTGCTGCCATGCTGAATGGCCAGGTCTAAGGCTGGGGGCAGCGGTTCTCCAGCCTCTACATACGCTGAGGCTTCTTGCAATTCATCCAAGGTGGCAACTTGGTTCTCTTGTGGTCGGTAGTCAGTGGGCGATTGCTGTAAATCTAACGCACCGATTCTATCCGAGCCAGATTCGAGCAGATAGACTAACTCATTGAAGTCGACACCATTAGCCTTATCGCCTTTTTGCCCCGTAAGACGGTTGATAATGACGCGTCGCCCCCAAGCGTCTGGTGAGGCGTCACGTAGGCAGGAAGGTAACGCACCGTCTACTTTCTCCTGGTTTCCGGGACGAAGGGGGAGCTCTTCGGGGAATAGGCTGATCGCATCAGGGCGTGTAAGGTAACTACGACCATAGGTAAAGCGATAGTGGTCTTGATCATCGCGTTCGACAAGACCGGCGACCACTGGAAATGTCTGTCTGGGAAGCCAGATCCAAACGTAGGCGCGTCGACTAGAAATCATCATCAATAGGCTCTTGTGGCTGGCGGTGAACCCGCTTGGGGAGCAATGTTAGCCGGTCTCGCTGGATCGTTTGTTCGCGGTTTAGTGTGTCCAGATCATTGGTGAATAGCGAAACGCCGACCAACGCCGCAGCTTCGAAATAAGTTCCAATAGCCACTCGGGATGAGCCTTTGGCGACCTGACGGATAGTGACCACGCCAACACCAACCCGATCAGCGAGCTCGTCGCGGGTCCACCCTTTATTGAGTCTACCCTCTTCGATCAGTCCGGCGAACAGACGCAGGGAGAGGGAGGCTTTAGGGCTGAGGGTAACATGCCGTGTTTTCATATCGACACTATAATATATATATCTTTTATTATCGACAATATAATGTCGATTTATTACATTTTTACCTTAGAGAACAACTTTGAGCCTTACTGGTGGGCGCTGGTCACTGATGGGTAATTGGATGGCAGATGAGGTTTTGAGGTTAACTGCTTTTGGTTCTTTGATGATGTCATCATTTTCTGCCCAGGCAGATGTTGCGATCGTAACCTGTAACATTAAGCACATAGGGTGGATTTACGGTAAGGACTTCGCGACTTTGGGTGAGATAGGCAACAGTTTCGATTTGCTCGCTGTGCAAGAAGTGATGAGGTAACTGCTCCCCGCCCTAATGGGTGGGGCTTCCCTCTTCAACGGCTGCTACCGACAACGTGGCGGATTTACGCGAGCTTCGATGGGCAAGTCCTTCAGCCTTCAACTTCAAGATACCTTGATGCTTGATCGTTGATGTCCCGGTCGTAACGTGTATGGCAGGTGGAGCGACTACTGAGACGCTTAAAACTTATGTTCAGTGGCACCAGGCACCAGACTAGAACTGCGAAGAAGGGGCTGAAAATCTGCATCTTTCGTTGGAGCAGGCATCGGGTGAACCTTGAGGATACGTGATGAGTCACCTGATCGGCCGCAGCAGCTAAAAAGAAGCGTATGTGTTTTTTGGGGTGAGAATCGTAAGTTTAAGCATCCGGTGGAGACGCTGTGTTTTTCGACGGTGCTGGTGTCTTTTCATAGGAGCCGTACACTCAGTCTACTATACTTGTGAACATCATATTGGCCTGACCCGTGCTGGGATTGGCTTTACTGCCTTCGCGTTGACCTGTCGGCCAGTATTGATGTTCCCCGAGGCTTCCCGGGCTCAGCGTTTGTGACCTAATAGGAGCTTTGTTCTGCGCCGTGAGTGTCCTGTCCTGCGATTGAGATTGGGAATACGCCACCACTAAGGAGTGTATCCCATGAAACTTGAATCGCCACAGGAAGTTATTCTAGGTGTAGATACACACCTGGATGTCCATGCAGGTGCTGTAATCAGCGAGATAGGTCAGTTACTTGGAACTCGATCCGTTTCCGCAAGTTCGGCAGGTTACCTTGACTTGCTAAGCTGGGCTTCGTCTTTTGGCACCCTGACTCGTGCAGGTATCGAAGGGACAGGAACCTATGGTGCAGGACTTTGCCGTTTCCTGATCGATAATGGAATCACGGTTCTTGAAGTGAATCGGCCTGATAGAGCCAAGCGACGACAGCAGGGCAAGTCCGACCCGACGGATGCCGAAAGTGCAGCTAGAGCGGTGTTGTCAGGTATAGCGACCGCCATACCTAAACAGCAATCAGGTGCCTGTGAGGCGATGCGCATCATATCCGTCGCCAGGCGCAGCGCCGTAAAGGCGAAGACGCAAGCGATCAATCAATTACGCGCCTTGCTGGTGAGTGCGCCCCAGGACATCCGCGAGAAGCTATGGAGACCGAAAACAGGCGACTGCGTGAAGGCTTGTGCAAAGATCCGTCACCTAGGAGATAGTGTTCTCTTGCAGGCGTTGACCTCAACGCTCAGGTCACTTGCCAAGCGATGGCTGACGTTAGCTGCCGAATTAGAAAAATTTGATAAGCAACTGGAGGCACTTACCCAAAAGCATGCGCAACAGCTGCGGAGTCGCTTTGGCGTAGGTCCTCATACTGCGGCTATTCTTTTGTCCGTTGCCGGAGACAACCCTGAACGCCTGAAGAATGAAGCAGCCTTAGCTTCGCTCTGCGGTGTAAACCCTCTACCCGCCTCCTCAGGCAAGACGACAAGGCATCGACTAAACCGAGGTGGCAGCCGAGCGGCTAACAATGCGTTATGGACGATAGCTATGGTTAGGATGCGAAGCGATCCCCGAACCCGTGCCTATGTAGACCGACGAACAGCGGAAGGACTTACGTCCAAGGAAATTCATCGCTGCCTGAAACGATATATTGTTCGAGAATTATTCCCACTGATAATGAGGGATCTTGGAAAATTACGGGAGAATATTTGACATAGGAGCGTCAACGCGGTTGTTGAGCGATTTTTCGGCAGTCTGAAACACGATTGGCTACTTAAAGTACACCAGCCAACACGGGCTCACATGAAACGGGATGTCGAGGCCTACATGAAGTATTACAACCTGGAGCGACTGCATTCATCGAATGGTGATCAGGCTCCAGCAGAGTATGAGAAATTAGCAAATTAATGTGTCCGGTTTTATTGACCAGAACAACTTCTAGCATCCTCTCAAAAAAGAAGACACGTCTTTGGGCATGTGATGCGTGCAAATCAATGGGAGTTCGGGACGATCAGGATCAGGCCAAGCCACCATTTAAAGAGCGCGGCAAGATGTTGAAATAGCCTCTCCCAAAAGAACTGTTAGCCCCTGATTGCGTGATGCAGCCAGTATTTTTGGCTGCTGTACGCAAAATGTTCAGGGGTAGGTATGCCCAAAAAGACAGATTTTAAGTACAGAGTCTCATAAAAACTAAGAAATACATTTAAAGCAATGATTATATTCATAATTATTGAAGTTTTTACTTAATCGAGTGACTGTTTTTTTGAGGCCATGAGCGCATTTTCTTACCTGTGGCGTGGGCAGTAGCTTAGCTAGACCGCAACACGTAAAAGCAAGGGTATTATAAAAGACCGTTTTCTAAATAGAGCATCAAAGCAGAAGTTTCGCCAGGTAGTAGCAGGCCGTTTGCCCTTTTCTAATTCATTAACTACCTTTAAGATATATTAAATGCAATTATGACAGGAGCATCAGCATGGGTTTTTTTGTGCTGACTTGAATAGGGCTAAATCCATTTCAGCTTTGAGCCTCAATGTTGATTACGGTCTTATAGCATAGCGGTTATTGCATACTCGGATCAGCCAACGTATTTCTATGGGATACCACCATGCAAAATGACAACAAACACATTATCGTCACATCGCAGCACTCAATGACGACAATCACACCTTCATTTCCGGCAACGGGTGTGATGGATTACGAGGAACCGCCCGTTCGGGTGATATTTGACCTTAGCCAACCATTCCCTCGCGGAAGCAATGCTGCTCACCGGCATTTGCGTAACCAGGAATCCGTTGCCAGCGTCACTTCAAAGCGGAGTCTCATTAACGAAATTGCCACCAAAGCTCTCGGCGCACCCAAGCCACCAAAGTTAAGCGCACCCAACAATGACGGTCGGGCTCAACATCCCAACCAGGCATTCCCCTATGATTATGTAGACTGGTCAACCCTGACGCCTGATGTGGTCAGCGAGATACTGGCAACCTACCGTGATTCCGGCCAATCCCCAGCCAAACGGAATGCCGTTCGTGCGGTAATTCGCGGTATAGCCACAGAAGCCTGGATGCTAGATCAGATCAGCCATGCCACCCTGGATCGTATTAAGCAGATCAAGGCGGCCCGTTATTCTCACGCTAAACGCGCCGGGACTGCCCATAGTGCAGGCACAATTAGGGCACTACTTGATTTGTGTGACCAAGAGCCCACTGCTAGGGCATTTCGTGATGGCTTGATGATTGCGATGATGGCATCCATTGGGCTTCGGCGTGCCGAAACAGTTAGCATCCAGCTCAAGGACATTGATTTCATCAGCCATGAGATCACGGTCGTAGGTAAAGGCCAAAAGCAGCGCTCGCTGACGTTACCAGACTGTGTAGTATGGCGCTTAAATGAATATCTGGATAAGTACCGTGGCCGTACTCCAGGTTATTTATTTAATCCCATTTGGGTAAAACAGAAGGCACCTTCAAACGACTATCTTAAAACCCCGTTAAGCCTTCGTAGCGTCAATAATCGTCTGGAACGCCTACGGCTGATGTTGCCCGATGAACTGAAGTTGGCCCCCCATGACTTGCGGCGCACCTGCGCGACGGATTTGCGGGAAGCCGGTATGTCGATACGGGAAATTCAGGTAATACTAGGCCATGCGTCTGTTGTGACAACCGAGCGTTATGTCTTCGATGAAACCAAGAGTCACCGTCAAAAAGCGGCGCGTTTACAGTCTGGCCGGTTCGGCTACCGCCCTGAATAACGCTGCTAACTTGGTGGTCAATAATGGTGACATATCCAATTAAATCAAACGAATATGTTTACAAAATATTTATCCAAACATGGGAAATAATATATGAGCGGGTTTTCAAAGGAATATCTAGCCCAGGTCGAAATAGGCATGAAACTTGAGGCCGCCACTAGCGATCGTCTTTTTGCCACAGAGGAACTGCTTCGCCATAAACCTACGTCAGCCGCGGTAAGGCACATGGTAAAACATCTCGGATTGTGTGCTGCGTCTGTCAGAGAATGCGAGAACTTTGATGCGATTATGCCCCACGACTGCGACGATCTTCGGAATCATTTCATGATGCTCGTTCAGCAGGCTGGGGAGTGGATTGATAGTAGCTTTTAAAAGGATAAGTTTCGAGGCACTTTTGTGACTTATGAAACTGCATGATATGCCGCAATACACTAAAAACACTATATATGATTATATATAGAGTATTAAAAACGAACATTAGTGTTAACTTGCTATCCTGATATAGGTATACGCACTGCTTTAGCGGAGACACTTCATGACAACTGACACCCTGGATAAAGACTACCGACGCTTCAGGCTCATTCATCAAGCGGGTGAGTGTTTTGGTCGATTGGTGAAGGCCATTGACGACGTGTGTGCACAGTACGAGAGAGAACGTCCGCAGGCCTGGGCCATGACGGCTGCGCATGCCAATTCCGATTGGCTACGGTGTGTCCTGATGGATATGTGGCATGAGGCAGGCACATCGGGTGTGTTGACATCCAAGCATGCAGGCGTCATTGCAGCTTCCGAAACACTGAGAGAAAAATTCGGTGGGTTGAATAAGCAAAAGGCTATGTTTCGGGCGATTGCCGATGAGATCAAGCAGACTGAGCCGCAACACAACTCGCAATCGTTACTCAAAGCAGAAGTTGGCAGCCAGTTCCAGTATTTGCGCCAGCACTTGAACACAGCAGGGCTTGCCAGGTTGAGCCTGAAGAAGACGATACGAGCGGTGCATGTTCTCGATCATCCGATCCGGCATATCGGCGTTGGGTGGCAGGTTTCTGGGCGTTCGATTGTAAAAATTAGCATCGCGGAGGCCGAAAAGCGGCTAATTAAGCTCGGCGCCGATCAGCCACACATCGCGATTCAGTTGAAAAAGCTGGCCAGTCTTCCAGCGAGTGAGCCGCTGGCGCTGGTACGCAAGCAAACCCCTCAGCTTCGGGCGAACGTTTACTTTGCTTCTGTTGAGGAACAACCTACCCCCCGCCCGCTCGCGTTCAATTCGTCTGTGCCTATTATTGTGCCACCCGATCCACGAACAGGATTGCTACCTGCGCTTCGAACACCGCCCTCAGAACCGGATATGGAACAACGTCGCAAGCGACGTAAAGATGCGAGAATAGACGTAGAGCCTTATTTACCGTCCATCGGTGTGCATCGCTACTGCATTGGCGCAGAATCAGTCGCGTAAGCCCCGTCACTCATGTATTTGGTCTTCCAGGGGTAAGCAGTTAGTGGCATCTGGCCTGCATTTCGTGCCATCCCAGAAATGAGTTTGGCTAGGTGGCTTATGGTTTGGATCATTGGGAATCCAAGCACCCTTCCGGTGTGCTGCCAACCGGCTGTCAGAAGCCTGTCGCTTTGCCGTTAAAGACCGCTTTAGTGGGAGCGCCATCAGGCCAATGTTCAGGCTGCTTGAACGTGCTTGGTATATGTGTCCAACTTGGGCGAATTTTTTCACTCTTTCTTTTACTTGTTTATGTCAGGATAATTGTTTTAATTCATATAGTTGTATAACGGTAATGTCCCTTTTCTCGGGTGCTACCCACAGGCTGTTCTGGAATTCGAGTTGATCTGTAGTCTCGGTTTGTGGCTTAAAGTCCAAATATCCCAACTTACGGGTAAGTGTCACAGGCCTATGTGAAGAAGCGTACTGATCAGGGCCTTACAAAACTAGAAATTATCCGTTGTCTGAAGCGCTACATAGCCCGGGAGGTTTACCACATCATTCGCGCCGGAAATCGAGCGATCAATCAGGTACAAATAGACACTTGATCTTTAGAAATGCGTCAGTACCAATCCCGTTTTCATCGACGCTGCTACACGCCAACCTACGATACAGCGTGCATAAACATCGATAACGAACGCAACGTAAACGAAGCCAGACCAGGTAGCGACATACGTAAAATCGGCCACCCAAAGCTAATTAGGACGCATGGCCGTCAAGTCACGTTTCACTAAATCAGGTGCTCGTTTCTGGCCGGGATAACTGATCGTCGTGAAGGGGCGTAGGCCTCGCACCACGCCGCGAATCCCTAGGCGTCGCATGAGCCGTTCTACGGTGCAACGAGCAACATTAACGCCCTCACGGCGAAGTTGCCGCCAGACCTTACGAGCACCGTAGACGCAGAAGTTTTCCTGCCACACCCTCTGAACCTCCGCCGTAAGAATCGCACATCCTGCGGATATCGATCTGCCCGCCCCTCAGGATCGGTCTCAAGTGCCTTGTGGTGGTAATACGTCGATGGGGCGATTGGCAGCTGGCTACAAATCGACTCAACCTCGAGCTGAACACGATGCTCGTCGATAAATGACACCATCAATTGGGTTTCCGGTCGAGTTCCGCCTGGGCGAAAAAAGCAGCCGCCTTACGGAGAATTTCATTGGCGCGCTTCAATTCGACGTTTTCACGCTCTAGCTGCTTGAGTCGTTCATTTTCAGGCAGGTTAACCGAGCTATCTTCCTGTGTGAGTTCTGAGCGTTTGCACCAGGCTCTTAAGGTCTCTGGTGTACAACCAAACTTGCTGGCAATGGAGCAGATCGCCGCCCACCGCGTAACAGTGCTTAAAGAAAATCCGCAACGGCGCCATATTGTCATCATCATGCGATCATGGGTGGCTGGTCTTTTACCTTGCTGACTTAAGAAGTGGCCTTTGGATACTTGGTATATATTGAGGACAAGGAACCTGAGCTTCCAGTTCCGGCAGGTTTTGAGGTATATATTGACTGGATCCGGCAACAGGACTTCACAAGTGCAAATGCGGCCATCGGCAAGGATTATCGGCACAAACTCGCCCCGAACCTGTGCCTGGAGGACATTCTGGAAGTGGTGAGGACATCTGACTGGTCACTGGCCCAAGACATTCGCATCGCCCTTCACGCCTATGTGATCAGCGCCGACAAAGAGATCAGCTACCGTCATTGGCCGCTCCCCAAAGGGGCTGCTTCCAAAGATAAAGATCGACAGGCCATCGTCACCCACCATGCCAAGCAACTTTGGCTGCAAATGAGCGACCTGAATAACCGCAACGTCTCTATTACCCACGACGGCTATTTCAAGTTGTTCCAACTCAGTCAGCCGGATTTGTCGTCGCGTTACGATATTGTTCTGCTCGATGAAGCTCAGGACTCCAACCCCTGCGCGGAAGCGATTGTGATAGACCAGCCCAGGTGCCGCGTTCTTTTGGCCGGTGATCCGTACCAGGCCATCTATCAGTGGCGGGGAGCCTAGAACGCCATGGCGTCACATCGCGTTAAAGATGTCACCGTGATGCGCTTGGCTACGTCCTTTCGCTTTGGCGCAAAGATCAGTGACACGGCCAATGCCTTGCTGGCGCTGCAAGGCGAAACCGTCCCGCTCAAGGGACTCGCCGACCGGCAGGATTGCGTCGTGCCTGCCCAGCAGTTCAGGCTCAAACACTCGCCAGTACCGCAGGTGACGTTTTGGCAAGGGGGGCGGCCTACACTTCTCACGCCGCCAGCTCTCGGTTCACCTGGTCGGCGGCAGTGATGCTTACCCGATTAACGACATGGAAGATCTGTTCTGGCTCTCGCGTGGCAAGCGCAAAAAAATACGCAGTAAGCAATTGCTGAAGGACTTTGAAGATTTCGATATGGCGGTCTCAATGAGCAAGTGCAACACTTAACCTATCAGGTATGGTATTGCCATGACTCATTGTTATCGCCATCTTTCTGCTGAAGACCGAGCTGCCATCATGCTGATGCAGGGGCACCACTCGATTCGTGCCATCGCGCGTCAGCTGGATCGTGCACACAACACCATTTCACGAGAACTGACACGCCACACGGTCAGGTCTGACATAGCGTATGACGCTAGTCTCGCTGGATACCGAGCCTGACTGACCCACTGTCGGCCTCGACGTTCTCCGAAGCTGCACCTCGATGGTGAGCTGTTCGAACTGGTGGCCTACCTGCTGCGCAAGTACTGGTCACTAGAGCAAATAGCCCACACTGAAGCGTAAATTTCCTGATAACACTTACCTCCATGTCTTCACACGAAGTCATCTACGATGCGCTCCAACTTATAGCCAAGAAGAGCTAGATGCCATTGCTTTAGAGCTAAATATGCGGCCTCGAAAACGCTTTGATTTTAAATGTCCGATAGAAGTCATGAGCGAGCTAATGGCCAAGTATCATGAGAGCCCATCAACTATCCAATGAGGGTGTTGCACTCAGAATCTGCATCCGCCCTTATCATTTAAGTTCTCCACAAATCCATTCGGAGCAAGCCTACCCGGCTAAACAAAGGCCCAAAGATTACTGAAATTTCCGCTATCCATTATCGCCGGGTGTCTAATGGTCAATAACCGCTCAGGCTTGATCCGGTGATTCAAACCAACTCTGTCTGTATACTCTTCCTTTAACGGACACAAGTTTCCTATTAATACCCCATCAGACGTGGCAGTGTCAGCGACAGCGCAGGAAAGTAAGTTGTCAGCATGACGACAGGCATATACGCAAATAGCAAGAACACACAGGTGGGAGAAAGCATCTGTACCAACGGCACCTTACCCACTAAGGAACCAAGATAAAGTAGCGGCGCGGTAGGCGGTGTAATCAGCCCCATACCTAAGTTGGTAGTGATGATCGCAGCGAAGTGGACAGGATCAATCTCAAGATTATGCATGATGGGCATCAACATAGGCGTGGCCAACAGGATAGCGCTAGCATCGTCCATTAGCATGCCAACAACAATAAGAAACAGATTAACCATCAGCAGCAGGATGAGCGGATTATCGCTAACATGCGTAAAGCCTTCAAGCATCAGCTGCGGCACATTCTGCATCGTCAGCATGCGCGATAGCATAGAGGCAAAAAAAACCAGCACCAGAAGTACCCCGGTCATCTGCCCAGCCTTCCAAAGGGTTGTGTATAGATCCTTCCAGTCCATATCGCGATAGATCAGCACACTCAAAGGCATGGCATAAATAACCGCCACAGCGGCCGCCTCGGTTGGCGTAGTTACCCCCCCATAGATACAACCGAGAATAATCAGCGGCATGAACAGGCCAAGACTAGCTCGGCGGCCACGCCGGGCAACCTCTTGCCCCCACTCGCGCGCTGGTAACGCTGGCATCTGCTGCAATGGCATACGGCGAGTAAGCACCCAGTTCCAGAAACAGAACAGCGCGATGAGCAAGAAAGCCGGTATGATCGGCGCAAGAAACGCAGCCGTAATAGAAGTGCCAGACACCCAGCCATAAAGAATAATCGACGCACTAGGCGGCAATAGCAGCGCCAGCACGGATGAGCAAGATACCAAACTAGTCGCATAGCCACGGTCATAACCGTTCTCTACCATGCGAGGAATCATCGTAGTGCCAATCGCTGCGACTGCAGAAGAAGCCATACCCGATATTGCACCAAACACAGCCGTTGCGAGCACAACCACAATACCTAAGCCACCGCTAAACCGACCCACGATGGATTCAGCTAAATCAATAAGCCGATTGGCGATGCCGCCTTGGCTCATGATCGCCCCAGCGATTATATAGAGCGGAATAGCCAATAACACCACAGAAGACACTTGACTAAAGCCAGCACTCACCAAGAACGTCGCGTTCCCAAAATCGCCAACAGTAAACAGAAACAGCACTGCAGCCGCAAAGCACAGCGGAACCGGCAAACCAATCACTAGTAACACGCATAGAATCACTGCGTCGATAAGAATGTATTCAAGCATGGGTGCCTCGGCTCCTCGTCCAGAGGACGATGGTCTCAATCAGCTCAAAGAAAAAATATAACGTCATCAAAGCCAGGCCGACGGGGATCGCCATTTGCGCATATCCCACAGGAACATTAATTTCGGTAGACATCATATTGAATTGCAGCGACCACTTAGCCAGGCCATAAGCCCAGACTGTCATCCAACCCGATATCACCACTGACAATGCACCAACCAAAAGCTTAATCACACGCTGGGCAAGCTCACCCCGCCAGACCAATGACACTAACGAAGCAGACATATGGCCACGCTGCTCGGCGCCGATAGCGGCGCCGAGGAAATACAGCCACACGGCTATGTAACAAGCGATTTCTTCAATACCGAAGATCGCCATCGAAAATACATAGCGCGAAACCACCTGAATAAAGATCAGCAGTGTGATAGCCAATCCCGACATCACCACCAGAAAGCGCTGTAGGGCAACCTTCGCACACCATAAGCGGCACAGAAAACGAGAGACTTTTAACATATTGTTACCTCGCTAAGGCTTCGTCAGCTCAGTCTAGCGCTAGGCCTGTGCGTAGCTCGCTCATCATGTCGTCACCCAGCTCATCGCCAATGTCTGGCCACACCTGCTCGCGGGTAAAGGTTGCTAACTGTTGTAATTGCTCAGTGGATAAACGAACAACATTCACGCCCTCTGCCTCAAGCGCTTCAAGCTGTCGCTCATCGGCGGCTTCCACCTCATCAAAGCGTTGGGAAGAAACCTCTTGGGCAACATCTACCAACAATTGCTGGTCAGATTCCGGTAGCGACGCTAGGCGCTGCTGGTTCATGACAAACCAACCCAGCTCTAAGTGGTCGTTGTACTGAACCCAAGTCTTCGTGATGTCCTTGAAATTGCTGTAAGCCATTTCAGGAGAGCCACCAATCTGACCATCCACAACGCCCGTTTGCATACCGGTGTACAGCTCAGCCCACGGAATAGTAGCCACTTGGTAGCCCAAGTTCTCCATCAAAGTGCGGTGCGTGGTGCCGCCCGGCCATACACGAATTCGCAAATCCTTATCTTCGCCTGGCGTAGCCGGGTTATTCACTTCTTTCGTAAAGCCCGCGCCGCCCATGCCATCGGCAAACACACCCAGCAAGCGTAACCCCTGCTCCTCAATTAACCCATCCACGATATTGAAGGCAAAACCATCACGCTCGTAGGCCGATTCAGCTTCCGCATAAGTGGGTGCAATGTAAGGAAACCAAGCAATCGCTAAGCGCCGATCAAAATTAGTAGAAAGAGGTTGTAGGCCAATATCGACCGCACCCTGCATAAGCAGAGCGTGCGTTTCCGTCCAGTCACCAAGTTGGCTAGAAGGATACACAGAGATATCAATACGCCCATCGCTACGCGCCTCGACTTGATCAGCGAATGCCTGAGCTGCCTGCCCAGCGTCCGAGTCCGCACGATACATATGGGTTAAACGCAGCGAAACATCCCCAGCATATGCGTAGACTGAACTCATACTCACGGCCGCAAGCGTCGTAATAGCGAAGAATTTACGTAGAGGCTGCATAACCTTCTCCTGATCCATCGTTGTCTAGTTAGTATTATGTTTAATTGTATGGCGACACAATCAATACAATCATGGAAAATTGTGAATATCAATCCTCAATATCTTGGTTTTTTCATTCAAAACGCATATTATTTGTCAATACAAGCAGCACAATACATCTAAAGGCACTTCAATGTTAGATACTCTGCTTACAGAAGTAGAGAAGGAGCTTGGCTCCCTCAATCACCCTGAACCGCTCTATATCCAGCTAGCCCAAGCGCTTTCGAACGCCATACGCTCGGGCCAGATTGGGCTAGGTGAAAAACTTCCACCGCACCGTGAGCTGGCGAAGCGTTTAAAGGTCAATGTTTCCACCGTCACTCGAGCCATGGCGATTCTACAGGACGATAAACTGATCGAGACCCGGCCCGGACGCGGCACTCGTGTTTCCGCCTATCGCTCAGAGGAAGCCCAATTCCAATCAGCACCACTTAACGAAACAGGCATCATCGATCTCAGCGTTAACCGCCCGGCTACCGATGCCTATAACCATGTACTCGCAGCACTATTGCCCGAATTACCGCTAGACCCCCGCTTTTCTTCCATGAAGGACTATCACCCTTCCGAAGGGCCAACCTGGGCGCGTGAAGCTGCCGCCGCCTGGCTGTGCCAGCAAGGGCTAACAGCGAACGCCTCACAGGTCATCATGTGCGATGGGGCACAGCACGGCCTAGCGCTAGCGCTTCGCGCCATCGTCGAACCGGGTGAAACAGTGCTGGCTGATGACATTACTTACCAAGGGATTGCCGCCCTGTGCCGCACGCTGGATGTAAACCTTGAGGGCGTGCGTACTGACGAACGGGGCATGGTGCCGCAAGCGCTTCAAGACGCCTGCAACAAACACGCGCCTCGTGCTGTTTTCATCGTTAGCTCCATACAAAACCCAACGGCCGTTACCTTGGACCAAGAACGGCGTAACGAGCTGTTAACAGTGATAGAAGCAGCGGGCGTACTGCTGATAGAAGATGATGTCTACCGGCCACTGCTGGATACGCCTATTCCCCCCCTAGCCAGCAGCCTGCCTGAGCAAACGCTTTATATAACCTCGCTATCCAAATGCGTGGCTCCCGGCCTACGGATAGGCTTTATACTCGCCCCCGCCGACCTCGTTACCGATTTAAGCTCCAGCCTACGCGTAGATTGCTGGAGTACAGCGCCACTTTCTGCCTTGGTGGCAACACGACTAATGGAAAGCGGCAAAGTGCGCGATTTAATCGTCGTTCAGCGTGAGGAATTACGCGCACGGCAAGCAATACTCCGCCAAATAATGGGCGACCTAGACGTACACAGTGGCCCCACAGCGCCCCACGCCTGGCTGAAACTGCCTGACAGTTGGCAAAACCACCACTTCAGCAATGCGTGCCTCAACAAAGGGGTAGCGGTGCTCCCTGGCTCAGCATTTGTCCTCGCCCCCCAGAACACCTCTAACGCCATACGCATCAACCTCTCTGCGGCCTCCACCCGTGAACAGCTTACCCACGGGCTGACGGTCATCGCTGAGTTGTCTCGAAACGGTCCACCCCCTCAACCAAGGCTTTCTTATGACTCCAACACGCAATGAGATTATCGTCATCGGCGGTGGCGCCGTAGGTATTGCCTGCGCCCTATGGCTGCGCCGCGATGGTCACCAAGTCGTCCTGCTAGAACCTGAGGACATTGCCGGTCAATGCTCCTATGGCAACGCCAGCACACTTTCAGAGTACGGTTGCACCCCTGTTGCCAATGCCTCTGTTTGGTCGCAGTTGCCTAACCTGCTGTTCTCTAATAATTCTCCCTTCGTGGTTCAGTGGACGCGCCTTCCAGAGCTAATGCCCTGGTTGTTGCGCTTTATGGCCCAATGTAACAAACGCTGCGCAACGATAAATGCGCAGCGCCTTGCACGCTTATTAGGGCAAACTTTCAGTGGTTATGGCCCCCTGCTTGAAGCAGCACCCCAAGCACGTGAGCTGATTCGCAATGAAGGCTGCCTATACGCCTATACCACTGAAAAAGGGCTAAAAAGCGCGCAAGCGGGCATTGCTTTACGCAGCTCGCTCGGTGTCGAGCAAGAGATACTCAACGCTGCCGGCGTTGCAGCCCTAGAACCCGCCATGGCGGGGAAAAGCGTTGGGGGCGTCCTCTTCCCAAACTCGTGCCACCTCCGCGATACACAAGGCTTTATACAGGCACTCGCCCAGCCCCTACTTTCGGAAGGCAGCATTCTAAAAGGCCGCGCACGCGGATTACGCACCGCCAACGACGGTGTGCATATTGAGTGTGAGGATGGGAAAACGCTCTTGGCTGATCGCGTTGTATTAGCTGCAGGTGCCTGGTCAGCAAAACTTGCCGCCACGCTTGGCGAACGTATTCCACTAGATACGGAACGAGGCTACCACGTTGAGTTTGAGTTAGGCCGCGAAGTGCTCACGCGCCCCACCTGCCCTGTAGAAAGCGCCTTTTATATGACCCCCCTGGCCAACGGCCGCCTTCGCGCCGCAGGCACCGTAGAACTTGCCTCGCTACGCGCCCCCACCAACCCAGCACGCATCCGCTTTATCGAAGAACGGGTACGTAAGCTGATGAATATTGACGCCCCGGTTAGCCACCAATGGATGGGGATGCGCCCCACCCTACCCGACTGTGTGCCGGTGATTGGCCCCAGCCGCTACGACTCCCGGGTTATTCACGCCTTCGGGCACCAACACCTCGGCATCACCTTAGCCGGCACCACCGGTGAGCTTGTAGCGGCGTGCGTACGCGGCCAAGCTCCTGACTGGCTTAACGATTATAGCGCCGCCCGTTTCTAAAACCAAGAGCCACCAGGATCACCCATGTGCATTCAACGCCACAACACCTCCCCCCGCATGAGCCAAATTGTCGTGCATGGCAACATGCTCTATCTTATAGGCCAAGTAGGGGTAGGGAAATGTGGCGAGCGCCCCCTAACAAACCCGCCAAGCTCTAGCCGAAGTAGAGCGCCTACTAAAAGAAGCAGGCTCTTCGCCTAAACATATTCTGCAGGCCATCGTCTGGCTAGCCGACATGAAAGATTTTGAAGCAATGAATGCCGTATGGGATGCACGGGTACCCGCAGGCCACGCCCCAGCGCGCGCCCGTGGTGAATCTCGCCTGGCCGCCCCAGGCTATCTAGTCAAACTCATGATCACCGCAGCCATCATTTATCCACGTTAAGTACCTAAACGTAGCGACACGCAGTAATGTGCATGTGTTGCGTATCACCGCCGTTACCGCTCTACACAGTGTGTCATTATCTACAATCTTACCGATGAGCTGGAGCGCAAGATCATCGCCCTGTTTGCGCTCGGCAACAGCTATCAGGACATCCGGGCTCATATTGCCGAACTGTATGATATCGAACTTTCCAACGGCACCATTAATGCCGTCACCGATGTAGTGGCATAGTGAATTTGGCCACCTAATTAGAGGTGCTACTATGCACCAAGACATCACTAGGTGGCAGCATGGCAACAAGACCAAAACGTAACTTTAGCCCTGAATTCCGGCTCGAAGCAGCACAGCTAGTCGTTGATCAACACTATACGGTTCGAGAGGCGGCTGAAGCCATGAATGTGGGGTATTCGAGCATGGATAAATGGGTTCGTCAGTTACGCCAAGAGCGTGATGGCCAAAGCCCTAAAGCTACGCCCATGACACCCGATCAGCTCAGGATTCGCGAGCTTGAAAAGCGCATCCGTTACATTGAGATGGAAAAAGATATCTTAAAAAAGGCTACCACCGCTCTCTTGATGTCGGACTCCCTGAACACTTCTCGCTGATCGAGAAACTCAAGACGAGCTACCCGGTAAAAAAACTGTGTGACGTGTTTGGCGTGCATCGCAGCAGCTTTAAATACTGGAGGCAACGTTCAAAAAGACCTGTGTGTGCCACGAAAGCCAAGGAAATAGCCAAGGTCAGAGAACTATTTCGCGAGAGCGAAGGCTCGGCAGGTGCGCGCAGCATTGCAGAGATGGCGACAAGGCAGAATATTCCGTTAAGCCGCTATCGCGCTGGCCGCCTGATGGAAAAACTTGGTTTAGTGAGCTGCCAAGTTCCTGGGCACACCTACAAGAAAACAGGTGATGAGCATGTTGAGATACCGAACCACTTAGAGCGACAGTTTAACGTCGAGGCACCCAACCAGGTTTGGTGTGGCGACGTCACGTATATCTGGACTGGCAATCGCTGGGCTTATCTAGCCGTTGTCATGGACTTATTTGCTAGGAAAACGATTGGCTGATCAATGTCGTTATCACCCGATAGCAAACTCACCAGCAGTGCATTAAAAATGGCTTATGAGAGTCGTGGGCGGCCAAAAGGTGTTATGTTCCACAGCGATCAGGGCAGTCATTATACGAGCCGCAAGTTCCGTCAGACGCTCTGGAAATGTCAGATAAAACAAAGCCTAAGCCGACGTGGGAACTGCTGGGATAATGCGCCAATGGAGAGGTTCTTCAGGAGCTTAAAAGTTGAATGGGTGCCAACGTACGGCTATCGCTCATTCTTGCAGGGGCAGCATCATATCGTGAACTATTTAATCGGGTATTACAGCCAGCTTAGGCCTCACCAACATAACGGTGGTATGAGTCCAAATCAGGCAGAGGAAAAATACTGGGTTAACTATAAACCGGTGGCCAGTTTTACTTGACCACTACAGTTGAACCGAGTGTAGCGAAGCACAGTCGATTCTTCTTTGTATGATCTGTACACATTTTGCAGCATGAAACATCTCGCGGGGGATAAACCCTTTCTGATTGAAGCCTCCAAAGCGAATAAGAAGGATCGGGTCTATGTACGCTCTGTACAGATTACCCAGGACAGTAAGACAAGGCACCCACGTTCTATGTACGGAGTGAACGGGTTTCTATGTACGAATCGGACAGGTTTCTATGTATTATTTGGACGGATTTTATCGCTAAATTTCTGTAATTGATAGACTTTTTTGAGTCTTTCTTCTTTCCTTTAGTCCTTCTTCCCTTTCCATATATCCTTTAAAGATCGCAAGCCAAACCCTGAAAAGGTAATGTCCTCTACGCGGTTGTAACTCTAGCCACTGACAGTAACGAGCGCATCAAGTGATTCCCAGAGCAGACCATCGACATCGCCTCTGCTATCCTCGTATGCTGCCTCAAAATCCAAAATCCAAAAGCGTGTCAAAGCCAAAGGTGCTCACTATCAAGATTAAAGTCACCTGCCAGTATACGAGGCACACCAGGACAGGCTACCTCACCCAAACCACTGCCAATAGGCAGCCGGTCGCGCACACTGTCTCCATACAGAATATGCACGTAGGCGATTGCAAATATATCGCTCTCGCTGGTATCTCAATCGGTAAACAGCGCTGAGTACGGCTCCTATGAAAAGACACCAGCACCGTCGAAAAACACAGCGTCTCCACCGGATGCTTAAACTTACGATTCTCACCCCAAAAAACACATACGCTTCTTTTTAGCTGCTGCGGCCGATCAGGTGACTCATCACGTATCCTCAAGGTTCACCCGATGCCTGCTCCAACGAAAGATGCAGATTTTCAGCCCCTTCTTCGCAGTTCTAGTCTGGTGCCTGGTGCCACTGAACATAAGTTTTAAGCGTCTCAGTAGTCGCTCCACCTGCCATACACGTTACGACCGGGACATCAACGATCAAGCATCAAGGTATCTTGAAGTTGAAGGCTGAAGGACTTGCCCATCGAAGCTCGCGTAAATCCGCCACGTTGTCGGTAGCAGCCGTTGAAGAGGGAAGCCCCACCCATTAGGGCGGGGAGCAGTTACCTCATCACTTCTTGCACAGCGAGCAAATCGAAACTGTTGCCTATCTCACCCAAAGTCGCGAAGTCCTTACCGTAAATCCACCCTATGTGCTTAATGTTACAGGTTACGATCGCAACATCTGCCTGGGCAGAAAATGATGACATCATCAAAGAACCAAAAGCAGTTAACCTCAAAACCTCATCTGCCATCCAATTACCCATCAGTGACCAGCGCCCACCAGTAAGGCTCAAAGTTGTTCTCTAAGGTAAAAATGTAATAAATCGACATTATATTGTCGATAATAAAAGATATATATATTATAGTGTCGATATGAAAACACGGCATGTTACCCTCAGCCCTAAAGCCTCCCTCTCCCTGCGTCTGTTCGCCGGACTGATCGAAGAGGGTAGACTCAATAAAGGGTGGACCCGCGACGAGCTCGCTGATCGGGTTGGTGTTGGCGTGGTCACTATCCGTCAGGTCGCCAAAGGCTCATCCCGAGTGGCTATTGGAACTTATTTCGAAGCTGCGGCGTTGGTCGGCGTTTCGCTATTCACCAATGATCTGGACACACTAAACCGCGAACAAACGATCCAGCGAGACCGGCTAACATTGCTCCCCAAGCGGGTTCACCGCCAGCCACAAGAGCCTATTGATGATGATTTCTAGTCGACGCGCCTACGTTTGGATCTGGCTTCCCAGACAGACATTTCCAGTGGTCGCCGGTCTTGTCGAACGCGATGATCAAGACCACTATCGCTTTACCTATGGTCGTAGTTACCTTACACGCCCTGATGCGATCAGCCTATTCCCCGAAGAGCTCCCCCTTCGTCCCGGAAACCAGGAGAAAGTAGACGGTGCGTTACCTTCCTGCCTACGTGACGCCTCACCAGACGCTTGGGGGCGACGCGTCATTATCAACCGTCTTACGGGGCAAAAAGGCGATAAGGCTAATGGTGTCGACTTCAATGAGTTAGTCTATCTGCTCGAATCTGGCTCGGATAGAATCGGTGCGTTAGATTTACAGCAATCGCCCACTGACTACCGACCACAAGAGAACCAAGTTGCCACCTTGGATGAATTGCAAGAAGCCTCAGCGTATGTAGAGGCTGGAGAACCGCTGCCCCCAGCCTTAGACCTGGCCATTCAGCATGGCAGCAGTATCGGCGGTGCCCGCCCTAAGGCTCTGTTGAACGATCAGGATCGCAAATTGGTGGCAAAGTTCTCTTCTAGTACCGACCTTTACAGCGTAGTGAAGGCGGAATTTGTCGCCATGCGGCTCGCCCAGCAGGCGGGGCTGGATGTTGCGCCCATCAAGATGGCCCGCTCATTAGGCAAGGATGTACTGCTGATTGAACGCTTCGACAGAATGAAGACAGCTGATGGTTGGGGGAGACACATTGTGCTCTCTGCTCTCACGCTGCTCGGTCTGGACGAGATGATGGCCCGCTATGCCAGCTATGAAGATCTCGCCCATCGAATCCGATCTAAATTCAACCAGCCGGGGAAAACACTGGTCGAGTTGTTCAGCCGCATCGTCTTCAACGTACTTTGCGGAAATACCGACGACCATGCACGTAATCATGCTGCCTTCTGGGATGGTATGCACTATCGACTAACTCCGGCCTACGATATCTGTCCGCAGTCACGTACCGGTGGCGAAGCCACCCAGGCGATGCTGTTGTATGACCAGGAACGTCGCAGTCAGCTAATCCACTGTTTGGCAGCCGCAGAGCGGCTCGGTCTTAGCCGGACTCAGGCCCGTGAAATCATCAATCACCAGATTGCGATCATCCATGATTATTGGGATGCTGTTTGCGATGAGGCTGACCTAAGCCAGGTCGATCGTGACTTTCTATGGGGTAGGCAGTTTCTAAATCCGTTTGCGCTGGAGGGCTATTCTGAGAGATGAGACAGCATTCTCCTGGTTAGATACAGTCATGATGAAATCATCAAAGCACCAAAAGCGGGTAACCTCAAAACCTTATTTAGAATTATCATCAAAAGCTCATTTGCTATCCAATTGCACATCAGTGACCAGCGCCCACCCGTAAAGCTCAAAGCTGTTTTCCACGCTGTCACAAAGCAGCGTCAACGAAAGGATCGTAATCGCTGGTATAGTGCGCAGTATCCAACGCTTCGTAGTAAGCTGATCGCTGCTCTACCTTGATCAGGGCGGCACGGAATCCTGTTTTCATCAGCTCAAGGTCACGATAGAACCGACCTTCTTCCATCTTGGAGCCATCGCTACAGGTAGCTACGTCCTTTAACCCAAGGTCGATGCCGACAGCTCCCTGCCCAGTAGATGGCTTGACCTCTACGTCAACTGCGACGTTGAAGTACCAGCGGCCCAGGCTGTCTTCGTTGAAGGATCCTGAGCGGAATTTGTATTTCGACAGGCCGTAGCTATCCCAGACCTTGAAATGGTTGCCGTTGTGGAATACCTGCCCATTCTTCCACTTGGCCGCGCCGGTATTGACCGGAATCCAGCCAAGTGAGCGTCTCACACCCCGAGACTTACGCCACTGTAGGCGAGTCTTCTTGAATTGCTTGCGACGGACGACGTATTCGGCGGCAACACACTGCAAGGTCTGGCTGTGCAGGCCGAGGTCCTTGCCGGCACCTTTGGTATAGGGGTGCATGTCGTAGGCGGACAGAAACAGACCATTCTCCCGAATGGTTCGGGATGACAGTTCGTTCAAGTAGTTCTTCACGCTACGAGCCATGCGGTTCAGCTCTGATGCGTGTTTGTCCTTCACTCTGACCTTGAGGGTCTTGGTCTGTTTCATGCCTTAGAGTATACTTGGTCTATGGACAACAAACAAGCTATCAGAACAGGTCGCCACTGCGTTTCCCTTATGCACGCTCATTTGGTCTTCGTCACTAAGTACCGCGGCAAGGTGTTTAACGCAACCCAACTCACCACGCTGGAAAGGATATTGCGCGATGTATGCAAAGATTTCGAGGCAGATCTAGAAGAGTTCAATGGCGAGGAAGACCACGTACATCTGCTGGTCAACTTCCCACCCAAGGTGGCGGTGTCTCGGCTGGTCAACAGTTTGAAAGGTGTATCCAGCCGTCAGATGAAGCTGTACCACCCTGAACTAATCCAGACTGCTTACAGAAAGAACGCCCTTTGGAGCCCTAGCTATTTTGCTGGCAGCGTTGGCGGGGCGCCTATTTCTATCGTGAGGCAATACATTGAACAGCAGAGCAGGCCTACCTAGGGCCGCTTGTGCGGCCCACGCTATTAGAAGTACGGGGTTTTTCGCGCATTTTGATAAGGCAGATTGGTTCATGAATTTCTGGCATGGACATTATTACTGACGCCCTTCTACTATATCGTCTACTCGCGCTTCCTCGATATGCGGAAGGCGTACCAATTCCAGCTTGCCGCTTTGATTGATGTCGATACACTCAGCGGCTTTGCTGCAGGTGTCGAGCTAGAGCCTCAGCATGTCGGTAGGATGGTAGCCCGAGCGTGCGGTCGCCAGCCTCACACGTTCAAAGCTAAGAGCTTCGAGGTCGAGAGAATCGACGTACAGGTTGATCACGCAGATGGATATGATCGCTGGGAATCAGTTTCTCGGTAGACGGTGGTGACAGGTCGAGCATCACTCATGATTTAGCGTGCTATGCGATCAGGAATGCCTGAAAGCAGTTTTTGGAACGGACTTTCGGCATGTCACCGATGCCGAGGTGAGACGGGTGGTCGAAAAGCTGAATGACCGCGAAAACGACTTGGCTATATAGGATGCTGGCACAAGTGTTACTGGGAGAGTGCTCAGAAGCTCTAAATACCCCAGGTGCTGCACTTATTGCTTGAGTCCAAGATTGAAACAAGAAAATACCGGTCTTTTTTCCATCAGATCGGCTTTCACCGGACTATGCAGTAGAACACTGCGCCATTTGCATACGATAGTAGGTACCCTGCCGTGCCATCAGCGCATTGTGATTACCACACTCGGTTACACGTCCCGCTTCGAGCACAACAATCCTGTCTGCTCCCTGCACCGTGGACAGCCGATGGGAAATCACTATGACGGTACGACTCTTCACCAGATAATTCAGCGCGCCCTGCACTAGCGTTTCATTCTCTACATCCAGAGATGCGGTGGGCTCATCCAGTACAAGAATAGGACTATCTTTGAGAATGGCGCGTGCAATACTGATACGCTGGCGCTCTCCGCCCGACAGATTCCCGCCGCGTTCGCCCACAATAGTCTCATAGCCTTGCGGTAAGGCCTGCACAAACTCGTCACAATTAGCCAGGCGAGCCGCTTGCTGTACCTCTTCCCGGGTTGCCGACGGCCTGGCGATATGAATGTTGTGCAGCACCGTATCGTTAAATAAATAGACATCCTGGAAAACGACCGACACAAGCCCGCTTAATTCGGCTGCGCTCATGTGACGGATATCGGCGCCACCAATCCGTATCGCCCCACACTGAGGGTCTGCATAACGTTGCATTAGTTTCATTAATGTCGTTTTGCCGGCCCCCGATGGCCCGACGATAGCCGTCATGGAGCGTTCAGGAATAGATAAGGAGACATCACACAAACCGACCTTATTGCTATTGGCATACTGAAACGACATCTGGCTGAACTCAATTCCATAATCCCGGGGCTGCTGTTGCGGTTCAAACACAACCTGATTAGGCTGCGCTCTCAAGGTATCCAGATCGCCCATCGCTGATTCCAGCATATCAAACATATAGGTGTATAACACCAGACTGGATAATGGTTCGGCAAAGCGAATGACAATAACTAAAAACGCGCCAAGTAATGCCAACGGCAATTGCCCGATCATCACCAGATAAACACCAAGCAGCATCACCGTCAGCATCCCCAGCTCAACCATGCTCGTCATCAATAGATTAGGACTGGAGCCCAGTTGTGTATCCTTTCGCTGCATGGCTTCCAGATCGTCGAATCGGGCCTGCAAGCGATGACGCTGTGCGCTCTCCTGCCCTACTGCCTTCAAAATAGCCAAGCCCTGAATATATTCCACCGCATCTGAATATAATGCCTTATGCGCTTCATCAACGCCGCGCGCCGATTGACCGAAGGCCGGTCTTCTGCGGTGGTAGAAAAACACGATTGCTGGAAAAACGGCCAGCAGCGCTAACGATAACCGCCAGTCGTATGCAAGCAAAACGATAGCGACGATAATCGGCACGAGCAGCGACGTAAAAATCGCGTTGGCCACACCCAGAACATAGGACAGAGTACTATCCACACTGGTCAGTAGCGTATGGATCAACTCTCCTGAGCGCGCGCCCTGAATATCCTGCAACGGCATCTGACGCATCTTGCGCCCAAGCTCGGTACGCAAAAACTGCGTAATCATGATCATCTCGCCACGGAACTCAAAATGATAGGCACGCCATCGCAGCGCCGCTGAAAATGCAAAGCAAAGCGTAAAAATGCTTAACCAGACCAGCGCACTGTTCATATCATGAGTAATACACAGCGCGTCAATCAACGGTAATATGCTAGCCAACGCCAAACCTTGCAGAACCGCTGACAAACCTAATTTAAAGATACTAGACCGCAATGACTGGGCCCGATCACCCGCAGTACGCATCAGGGATTCCCAGGTTTTTCGTATTGGCGCGAACCTGCGATTCTCCATGGCTATTTCGGTTGTGTTCATACTGACGGCTCCTGGCCCGAAGTATCAATAAAGGACTGACGAATTGACCAGCCCTGAGCTCGCGTACGTTGCTCCCACATGCGATAATACAATCCGTTTTGGACGAGCAACTTATCGTGCGTCCCACGTTCACGGAGCAGGCCTTTTTCTAGAACTACGACCTGATCGACATCACGAATCAGCGACAGGCGGTGTGCAACCACTATGACCGTACGTGACCGCATCAATGCAAATAACGCCTGCGTGATAGCAACTTCATTTTCGGGATCGGCATAGGCTGTTGCTTCATCGAGCACGAGAATCGGTCGATCCAACAATACTGCTCGGGCGATTGTAATACGCTGGCGCTGACCCCCAGAAAGAAATACTCCACGCTCTCCGACCGGCGTGTCGTACCCTTTTGGCAACGGCATAATGAAATCGTGAGCTTGGGCAATTCTGGCTGCCTGTTCCACGTCCTTGGCTGACGCATCGGGACTGCCCAATCGGATGTTGTCTGCGATACTACCTGAAAAAAGAAAATTCTCTTGGAATACGAAGCCAACGATTTGCGACAAATCATCAAACGTCATATCCCTGATGTCCACCCCGCCTATCCGTATAGCGCCTTGGTCGGGATCCTGAAAGCGCGGCAGCATCGCGGCCAGCGTGCTCTTTCCGGCACCCGAAGGCCCGACCAGCGCAGTCACTGTGCCCTGCGGCACACTAAAAGATACCTGCTCCAGCGCAGCCTCGCCGGCTTCGTCATAGGCATACGAAACGCCGTCAAACTCGATGCTATAGTCGGCTGGCTTGCTGGCCTTATCAGCAGCAACTTCCCGGATAGTCGGCAAGTTGTTAAATTCATAAATGCGCTCAACCGGCTCTGCAATTTTCTGAAGAGTCGATTGCATAAACAGCAAGGGTAAGATGGTTTCCGCCAGTATGGCACTCACCAGCAGAAAGCCCACCCAGCGCCAAAGTTCCAACGTTCCGTCTCCGTAGAACAAGGCACCGATCCACAGTAGAAAAGTCAAAGTGAACAGCGGATTGAGCAGCACCATCAGCACATTGCCGAAACTGGCCACTTCGCGGTACCACCGCGACACAAACGCGGAGAACCGGTCCAGCGCATTCTGATAGCGACTAAACGTCGAATGCCCCCCATCAAATGTACGCACCACCGGCATTGCTTGGATGAACTCCACAATCGACGCATTCACTTCCTCACGGGCTTCTCCATAAACGTGAGTAGCCTGGCTATTATTGGCCGCGACCCGTCTGAGATAAAGCATCACGGTCACCAGAATCACAATCACCACTAGGGCTAGCCGCCAGTCCAGCCAAACGAGAAAGCCCAATGTGAAAAGCGGCGCAATCATTACGCGTGGAAACATCGGTGTCGTGTCGGCCACGAAAGCGTGTAGATCGCGGATGTCATCAACCAATACTTTGGACATTGCCCCGGTTCCCTGTTTTCGTATCGTCGCATTGGAAAGACGGGCAAAGTGCGCACTCAGTTGTTTGCGTAGGATATTTTCCAGACGAAACGCTGCCAGATGAGATAAGTAGAAAGCGGCCAAGCGCAGACAAAATGAAAGTACCACGCAGGCAACCATCGCAACGATCCAGTATCCCGCATGCGTAACCGCATTCTCTTCAAGATTCAGGATCAGAAATGCCAGAATTAGTGCTGTGCTCAACGAGGCGATTGTAGAGAGAGCCGAACATGCATATACCCAGCGCATACGCGCTCGAATGGGTTGGATCAGCTCCCAGACCCCGGGGCTGTGCGTCCCCTCGGGGGGGGTCGACTGTTGTTTATTCCTATCCGTCGCCTCGTCTTTTTTCATTACCACATCACCATCTCTTGTGTGTTCGCATCATTCAAAATTTCAGACTATAGTTAATACCCACCGAGCGACCTCGACCATATGCAGCCTGGGCCTCAAACTGGTTTGTCCATGACACAAGGGAATAGTATTGCTTGTTGAAAATATTCTTACTCCAAATGGTCAAGGCATGCGGACCTCGCTCCAGCCCGACTGATAGGTCTGCCAGGGTATACCCCCTCGCCTTGTAGGTATTGGCATTATCTCCATAATGGGAACCCATATGATTGACATCAATGCGTGAAGTCACACTTCCTATCGGAAAATGACGGCGGTATGTCGCATTCACGTTAGCCTGGCTTAAGGGCACTTGCATCGGTCGCACGCCCTCCAGTTCGGGATGATCATCCCAGCGGGTAATCACCGGATCGGAACGGCTGTACGATGCGCCCACCTCCAACTCAGGTGTTACCCTGAGATTGACTTCGGCCTCAAAACCGCGATTGCGCTGCTGGTCCACGCTCCAAACGGAATACGGCGACGCCAGAGTATAAACGGGGTTACTCGAGCGGGACTCGTAAAGCGCCACGGAAGTGTATAAACGGTCATCAAACCAGCGTCCTTTAAATCCCAGTTCGGCCGTTACCCCTTCTTCCTTATGATAGGTCGAAAGCTGGTCAATGACATAAATGCCGGTCGGGTAATAGCTTTGCGCTACGCTACCATACACCAGAGACTGATCGTTCAGGTGCCAGGTCGCAACGCCCGAGAGCAACAGCGTCTTGTCAGTCACAGAGAGGCTTTCTCCGTCCTGAAATCCTTTTCCTACACCATATGTTTTATCGATTTGATATCTTGCACCCAGCCTGAGATCAAACTTTTCATTGAGCGACCATGGCATCTGACCGTAAATGCCCACCCCTTGTTGTGTCTGATTTGTTCCATAATCGATATCACCCATCCCCAATATTAATTTGGTGGAATCATAACGATTGTAATAGCCATCCACGCCCGCAATCCATTGCAGGTCAGCATCTGTATTGCTACTGAAACGAAGATTTTGACTAAGCAGGTGATTATCCTGACTCGTAGACATTTCAGATTGCAGTAAGGGGTGATCACCGCCGTCCACATCTAGCAAACCATTATCACGGTAAGACGTCCACCCGGTAGTAGACTGGAATTCAACTCCGTTCAGATCATGACGAATATCAACGCTCGCCCCCCGTACTTGCGAGTAAGTGAAATCATCTGTGTCGTGGCTCAACTCTCCAAAGTCCAGCTCCTCGCCAATCACGCCCACATAGGAATTGTAATGTTGGTAAGGACGCATGGTTTGGGGATTGACAGTAACCAGCAGCGGTCCGCTCTCCCGGTAATTGTAGCCGTACGCATTGGCCACAATCCTGGTTTGATCTGTAGGCGTAAAGATACCTGTCAATGAAAAATTCTTACGATCCCGGTCCGCTGTAGTATTGCCGGTACGCACATTGGTCAGCCAGCCATCGTCCGTATTCATCGAAAATGCGCCGCTCAATGAAAATTCCTCGTTAAACACATGATGATAACGAGCATTTGTATTGACGTAACCGTCCGATCCCAACCCGAAACCCAGGGTGCCCTCGGACTCTTGCGGCTGCCTGGTAAAAATATTGATGGCACCTGACAGACCATTGTGCCCGTTCAAAATTTGTTGCGGCCCCTTCAGCACTTCAATCCGTTCGACATCACCTGAAATGGCCGGATTTTGCAATTCCACCAGACTTTGGGGAATGCCATCGATATTGACCGCAACGCTGCGACCAAAAATTTCCGAGAACTTACCAATACCGCGTATATAGGGATACTTGGGCCCGCCGGTCAATGAGCTGACCAAGGTGACGCCCGGAACGCGCGCATTCAATTCGGATAGCTCCGTCAGATTCATCGCTTCAATATCATCACTACGCAAAACGGCAATCGATCCAGCGGTCTTTGCAATCTCCTGATGAAAACCGAATCCCTGAACAATAATCGGCTCCAGTGCTTCGACCCCTGGCTCAGTTCCGGCAGACGTCGTGCCAACGGGCGTTGCAGTCTGTTGAGGTAAAGACGCTCGCACCGAAGAGGTCAGTAATTCGGCTGATTCCTGCTGCAACTGTGCCGACGCAGAATTGGGCAACACCATCCCTACTCCTGCTCCTAACGCGGTTAAAATCGCCACCCGGATAGGAAGCACCCCTTTGTTTATTTTTGATTCCATCGTTTCATTCCATGCGCTAAATGAAGGTTTAAACCACATTGACCACCACAGTTTCAGGCACGCGATTGTCAATCCTGCGCAGTACCCATGATAAGCGCGCGCACAAAACAATCGCCAGAAAACACTGGCTCAACAGATAGGCGTACCACCATCCTGCCGCGCCCATACGCGGGACCAGGATGTCCGTAAATGCCAGGACATAACCAAAAGGAAGCCACACCAACCAAGAGACGACCAAGTAAATCAGCATGACCGCAACGCCATCGTCCAAACCGCGCAACAAAAATGCGGCAACAGTGGTCGTCGTCAGGATCATCAGGAGCCAGGGAAGCAACTGCGCCAGTTGCCGCGCCAGCGGCAATAACGCCGCGTCGGGGTCATACAGTTGCAGGATAGGTTCCGGGTAGAAGCCGAGAAGCAATGCCGGCATCAACATTAATAACAGGCTGACAATCAAACATTTGGCCGCCATGGCAATTAACCCGCGTGAATCCATACTGCCACTGGACCGCGCGATCAGAATAGATGCGGCCATAGCCATACCGCCGGTTCCCACCAGCGCTATTCCCAAGATATTGAACGCCAAAGAATGTGCCCCGATGCTTTGCACACCCAATGAAGAAATGGAAACGCCCATGATACTCAGAATAAATAAATCGGAAACGAAATTGAATGCAACGGGAAGGCCTGATTTTGTAAAAAACAGCAGCTTGCGAGCAGAGCAGTCTTCTAGCCCCACTGGGGTTTTCCAGATCAAACGTATCTCGTGCTGCCATAGGCTGAACACCAATAGAATCACATTGATTGTTGAATAGTAAGCGACACTCGACAGTGCAAACCCGACGACTCCCATTTGCGGGAACCCAAAATGTCCCAGTACGATGGCGTAGATCACCAGTGTTTTTACCCCAAGCCCAGCCAGCACCGACGCGGTTACTAGCAAGGGGTAACTGAAAGCCTCAGCAAAGTTGCGACCCAGCAGGAAGAGCACATTTCCCAAAATGAACAAGGGTACGAAATAGAGATAAGTCCTGACCCCATCCGCAAGATCAGGTGTCACGCCAGATATGATCATGGCGCTTTCGCTAAACACGACAATGAGCGCGCCGAAAACCAGCGAAATTCCCACAGACACGACGATCGCCTGGCACAGAAACGGCATGATGCTGGCAGTGGCCCCCACTCCTTTCATTCTGCTCACCGCCGGCACGACCGCGTATACTAAACCGCTAACAAATGCCGTAGGCAAAGCCTCGATCAGTGTCCCGACTGAAATAATGCCAAGCATTTGCATACCGCTACGGCTTGCCATCATGGTTTCAACGAAACTATTGGCCATCTGCAACAGCATCGATAACACTATCGGCCCCGCCAAAAGCATCAGAGGCACAAACACTTTTTCCGAATACCGAACACTGCTGCTAAGTGGCGCTTCCTCGCCTAACATCTGTGTTTGACTTGTCATGAGGCTTCAACCCGTAAGACCTAAAGCATTGCGCCCATATCATAAGTAGATTGTATAAAACCTCTACAAACTATAAGACCTGCTTGATGATAATGATAATCTACATGCGAACTATTATCATATAGTATACTATTAAAAGTGTAAATGATATAATTCTTGTTGTTATCGCCCGCCCCGAACAAATTGCGAGCTGCATTTTTTGCTTGCAAAGAATTTCATTTATCCTGACTACGGCATGTCTGTGATCAGTCAATCATGCTATCTTCCGGAGAGTCGTATATGCCTTCAATCGAACCGGCAAAAACTTCCGTAAAGAAAACGTTTATACCATCAGACTTACAAAAAGCATTGCTAAACAGCTCGTTATTGCAGACAGATAACCAGCTCTACGTCGAACAACTCCATTTATCCGTCGACGGAAAATTCGATCTGGATGCATTCGAGCAAACTTGGCAGTGGTTGATCCAAAGGCATTCCGCCCTGCGCTCAGCCTTTGTTTGGGAAAACCAGTCGGATATCTGGCAAGTAGTTCTTAATCAAGCAAACTTGCGCATTGAACGTATACCGTTGGCTCCCGGCACAAAGGCACACGCTGACAAACAACTGCAACAGTTCATCGAAGAAGATGGGCAAAAGGGTTTTAAACTAGACGCAGCGCCACTGGCCCGCGTAACAGTGCTTGAAGAAAATCCGCAACGGCGCCATATTGTCATCACCATGCATCATGCGATCATGGATGGCTGGTCTTTTACCTTGCTGACTGAAGAAATGGCCTTTGGATACTTGGCATATATTGAGGGCAAGGAACCTGAGCTTCCAGTTCCGGCAGGTTTTGAGGTATACATTGACTGGATCCGGCAACAGGACTTCACAAGTGCAAAGCAGTTTTGGACACAGGCCCTGAGTAAGATCGACAGCGGCACAATCTTCCCCCGTTCGCTCGCGGCAGGCAAGCGTCAGGACGAGCGCTACCGTTTCCTCACTGACACTTTCAGTCAGGCAGAAAGTGTGCGCTTGCAATCCTTCTGCAAATCGGCGCATATCACAGGCAATATTCTTGTCAGTGCTGCATGGCTGATCCTTCTACATGTCTATTGCGCTCGTTCAAACGTGACTTTCGGCAGCGCTTACTCCATACGTCCATTAGATCTGCCCGGCAGCCAGAGTATTGTGGGGCCGCTGATCAATACAATCCCGATCAACGCAACCATAAACAGAGACACACCATTACAGGCATTTTTGCTGTCGCTAAGCAGCGACATGGTTGACTACCAGGTGCATTCGGCTTTACCGCTGACAAGCATCCTGGAGCACTTACCAGATCATGTCACCAGCGGCAGCGACAACCCGCTATTTGAATCATTACTTATTTCAGACAGCTTCGTCCACACCAGTGGAAACGACACCTCGGACGAAAGCGTCATGCACGTCACCAATCACGAAACGCCCGAACGGGTCGCCTATCCAGCCGTCGCCAAGTGTGATCTGCAACACATCCGGCTCTCCTATCATGTCGATCGACTGCAGCCTGGCATTGCACAGGACATGGTGCATTACCTGAAGAATCTGCTTCTATATATGGCTGACAAACCAGAAACAACGATTATGCAGGCAATCGACCACCTCAGCAGGCTTCACCCCACACCGGCCGGCCCCACCAACCAGGGTCGGGATACTCTATGTCAGCGAATACATCATAATGCGCTCCATTCACCCAACATAGTTGCTATCCGCGACACGCACAGCGAGATTACCTATGCCGAATTGTCGCAACATATTCGGACCATGGCAAAAAATCTGCGTGCGCAGCCCAGCCATATTATAGGCGTTGCCTTACCGCGCGACGCGAGGGGGTTAAGCAGCATGCTCGCCATCTTGGAATGCGGCGCATGCTATTTACCTCTGGATACGTCCTATCCTCCGGAACGATTGCGTTTTATCATTGAGGATGCGGCCCCTTCAACAATTATCGTCAACGACACTCAAACACTGCATGCTTTGCAGTTGACGTCACCTGTCAGGACAGTTACTTACGACGCGCTACACGCACAATCTGCGGACATCCAGCTACCAAACACTGATCCAGCGCAACAGATTCCCGAAGACGAACCAGCTTACATTATCTATACGTCCGGCTCCACGGGCCAGCCCAAAGGATCAATCAACACCTATCGCAGCGTACATGCCATCATGAATCTTTGTGACCGGCTCATGGATGTCCCTGGGCAGCGAGTATTGCAGTTTGCGCCGCTTAACTTCGATGTATCGCTACTTGAATCCGCCCTGGCTATCGCTGCCGGTAGTACACTAGAGATATTGCCGGACACGATGAAGACATCCGTTGACTTGGTACAACACTTTATCAAAGAGCATGCGATCAGTTGCGCCTGCCTACCCCCGGTTATGGCCGCAACGCTAACCCTCGACGTAGTCCCAACACTGCGCACACTTATGACTGTCGGTGAACCCTGCCCCCCTCTGGTCGCCAGAATGTGGGGGGAAACACGACGTTTTTTCAACCTGTACGGACCGACTGAAGCGGCTATTATCACGCTGTTCAATGCCGTTCATGAAACTGGTCACAACACGGCTATCGGCATGCCTGTAGACAACGTCGACATTGCCCTGCGTGACCATGATGGGCTGGTGGTGCCTCGTGGTGTGTCTGGTGAGCTGTGGCTGCACGGCGCCAGTGTGGGAGGCGGTTACCTGAATCGGCCCGATACAAATGACCGTGCTTACCGATATGGCGGTTATATGACAGGAGACAACTGCTACATCGACACCAACCAATTAGTTCATTTCATCGGACGCTACGACCAGCAGATACAGGTCCGCGGTTACCGCGTCGAGCTGGGCGAAATCGAACACACTCTTTGCCAAGTATTAAAGGCACGAGAAGCCATAGTGCTCACCAGCAATGACCAAGTTTTTGGCATTTCACTACATGCCTTTATCCGTGGACTCACTGCTTCGCAACAAAGCAACACCCAACTACGGTCTATGCTAAAGAAACATCTACCTGAACATATGTTGCCTTCGAGCATTCAGTTTATTACAGAATGGCCCTTGAACCGGAATCTGAAGATTGATCGTGCGACGCTGCAGAAGAAGATCACCAACACGGCTCAAAAAGTTGCCTTCGAACCATGCACAACCGCAACAGAACAGGTATTGGCAAAACTGTATTCAGAGCAGTTCAAAATATCGGTTGCGGATATTGGTCGCCATTTCGACTTTTTCGCCAATCGCGGACAGTCGCTACTTGCCGCTGCAGCGGCGCTCAAGCTTCGAAAAACACTGGCTTGCCCTGAGATTCCGCTCGATATCATTTACCAATTTCCACGTCTCGGAGAATTGGCCTATTATCTGGATGGCGCTCAAAACGATACATTGTCAAAGAAAACTGTTGGACACAATCATGCTTGATTCCCCTCAATCCGTTGTCAATCTATTTCCCCTGGCTAATTACGATCAAACCGCAGAATGCTGCATATATTGCCTTCCTTCTGCGGGTTCCAGCGCATCCATGTATGCAGCGTGGAGCCAGGCAGTGCCTAATTGGCTGACGGTCAAGGCGGTCGAATACCCAGGCCGCGGCACCCGAATAAACGAACCACTCACCCACAGCCCTAATCAGATTGTTGATGATATCACTACCGCCATCGTCGCAGACACCAGGCCGTTCATCCTGTTTGGACATAGCTTAGGCGCAGCTATCGCATGGTGCATCGTTGCTCGCCTGAAAGCACTTGGTCAGCTGGATCGACTTATATTGCTTGTCATAAGCGGACGTCCCCCGCCAGAGCATGTAGAACGGGATAGTAAGCGCCATGAACTTCCTCGCGAGCAATTCATTGATGAAGTCACGAAATACAGTGGTCTGCCAGACGACATTCGGCAAAATACGGAAATCATGGATTTCTTTTTGCCTATCATACGCAACGACTTCCATATGAACGATGTGTTGTCGCAAGAAACTCCTGACCCAATCGATATTCCGCTGCTGGTCTTTAGCGGCGCGGACGACGACGACACCAATATGCCTATGGCGATGCAAAATTGGGAAAAGTACAGCACCCGATGGGCAGGTCACACCCGCTATCCCGGAGGTCACTTCTTCCTGCGCGAAACGGATGTCATGAAGGACATGTTGAGCCGTATTTGCGAACATATAGATCTGCGAGAACGTAGTGAAATAACGGGTAGTGATACCGCAAGCACCATCGCTCAAAAACACTACCACACGGCGAAAGGGCTACGCGTCAGCTACCGTATTGAAGGGCTGGCCCATGGATTCCCGGTGCTAATGCTACACGGTGGAGTAGGTGCCTACCCGTTGTCCAAACCACTAAAGGAAATTGCAGCCAGCTTTAGTATTGCGCTAATTACTATCAATAGGCCCGGTTTCAATGGCTCAGATCTTGATCCTGAGATCAAACGACTGGAGACATTCGCAGATATAGTGCAGCCGCTGCTACTGCAGGAAAAGATAGTTAAATTTGGCGTGATCGGACTGTGTGCAGGCGCGCCTTTTGCCCATGCATTGGCAAATCGGTACCAAGACCGCATTGCAGGAGTCTGGATATTAAGTGGCATTCCCGATATTAATCTTCTCGAACAACATGGCCTGGAGATTGAAGAGCCCTTGAAGCAAAACCGAGATATCTCTCAAAACACACCAGAGGCCGAGTTGGGAACCCTGATCACACAAGGCATTCGTGAATTCCAACAGACCGTAGACCAAACTTCCTTAGACCCTAGTGCACCACCTGCCTGGGATGCCCGATATCATGCAAGCGGGATTCTGCTGGCTGACTATCTGGACATGCTGCAATGGCAGTTGCAGCAAAACTGCCTGCCTATGGCCCGCGAGTGTAAATTAATCTACCAGCCCTGGGGACTTGACCAAACGCAGCTAAATCTACCCATGACCTTCTGGCATGCCAAAGACGATTCCGAAGTTCCATTCTCAAGTGTAAAGGCCATGGTAGACCTGCTGCCCAATGCAACACTCATCGTACAGGAACAGGACTCGCACTATCCTTCCGATCAAACCATGCTGCAACTGTTCGATTCAATTCAGCAGACCACCAATGCTGGTGCTCTGACAAAGGATCCTGCCTGAAAGTAAAAATGAAACAGTGCTTTCGGCGGTACAGCGCCCGCCAGAGCGATTACCGACGATGGCAACCTTCCAGACACGCCTCTACTGGCCCACTCCAGGCTAGCAGGGGCAAGGTCCAACGTACACACCCGACACCCCGATCCTAGCCCGTTTACCCGGACTATCTTTTGCGAAGTGTCTATTTCGTGCAAATCATCGACCAGGCCCTGCCCCGTAAACTTCAAATAGGCTTCCTTGCGAGTCCAATAGCGCAGGAAAACAGTAGCCTTTTCATCTGCTGGCGCGGCTTCCCATATAAGGTATTCCGGACCGGCCAACACCGTATCTGCCAATTCAACATACGTCTCCAATGGCAAACTCTCGACGTCAACGCCTACACTTGACTTGGCAGCGCCAACAGCAATCGCCAAATGCGCACGACTGTGCGAAAGAGAAAATTCAGGCGCCTGGTGATGCACCGAAGGATCTAACATAGGTTTGCCCCTCGCTGACACAACAAACTGCAGCTTACTCGGATCGGGCTCTAGCATTGTCCAGGCTAGAAACATGCGCAATAGGCCATGCGCTATAATGAAGTCACGTCGCAATGTATCGGAACGAAATGCGTGAGCTCGCTGCTTTTCCGATGCACACAGTAAATCGTACCAAGGTGCAACAATACGCTCAGGCATCAAAGATTCGGAAGCATACCCAAGTGGATGCGTCAATACAAAATAAGCATCCATCTCCTTCAAAAATTGCATAAATACATACTAGTCGTCTTGCGGTCCCATAGAGTAAAAATAGGCATCTTGAATATGGCGGCTTTTTTTATTGAATTTATCACAATGACAACCTAATTTTAATGAAGACTTGTTGCAATTTATATTAATAGCCTGGGCTGCTATATTCTAACCTAAATGTCTCACGTGGTATAAATGAAAGTAGCTTAAAGTATTAAGGTTTCAGGGGCTTACACCAAAAAAAACCAGCAACAGCTTCCAAAACGATACCTGAAAACTCAGCCTGGTTACGGCGTATTTCACGGGAAACGGGTAGATGGAGCTCGCTCCAAGATCCGGGAAATTTGCCTCGGGTTCATGCCTTGGCCACGGCCCACCAGGAGAGTGACACGTTCTTCAATACTGAGTTCGACGTAGGACATGGAGCAAGACCATAGCTGAAGAGTCTGGTATTGCACCCAGCTTCTGCGACCAAACTCATTGTTCTGCGAGTCTTCCGCATTTTTATTAAATGCAATCAATTAAGACTTTGATCGCACAAGTGTAGAACTGCCTCGATAAAAAAAACATCCACTCAACGCAGTCAACAGGCTGGCCCCGATGAATGGAAGCGCATCTCCATAGGTCCAAGTGCTTTGCACGCCAACGCTATACAGATAACTGACGACTATCGGACCGATTGCATTTGCCACACTTGCAATAGATACCAGAGCACCCTGTATTTCGCCCTGCTCGGAGGGCAGCACCGCATTTGAATAAATGCTGTTGATCGCCGCATTGCTGACAGACCCAAGCGTATATGGAATGAGCGCCAGATAGAAGAACCACGGATGAACTGACACAGCAATCAATAACATGCCCGTTCCAAACATTGCATATCCGACAAAACATGACTTTCGATTACCCAATTTTTTATAGGCAAAGTCCACGACCACTGTCTGCACCAGAACCATGAGTACACCAATCAAAACCAGAGAGTTAGCAATTTGCTGCTCATTCCAGGAGAAACGGTATTTAGTAAAGAACGCCCACAAGACCAGCGGTGCCTGAAACGCTAGCAATATGCAGAAGTGGGTCAAAAACAGCCAGGACATACCTGGATATTTTCTAAACTTATTGATGGAATTCATTGGGTTGGCTATTTTGAAAGGACGCCGGCTTGCGTCGCTCAGCGGCTCTCGGAATCCAAACAGGATAAAGAAAAAGCAAAATGCACACATGAGTGCCGCCACCAGAAACGGTACCCTGAGTCCGTAGCCAACGGTTACGCTGCTGATCGCCGGCCCCACAATCATACCCAAACCAATGGCGCCATACATATAGGCAAAATTGCGAGTTTTGTTGTGCTTCTCACTGATATCGGCAATACTTGCCATAGAAACGACTAGCGATGAGCCAGTGATGCCGGCAATAACGCGGCCAAGAAACAATACCCAGATACTGTCGGCAATAGCAAAAATCAGGTAGTCAAGGACAAAGATGGCAAAGCAGACCAGTAATACACGACGTCGACCAAATCTGTCTGACAAGGACCCCATGATTGGTGCGAAGAGAAACTGCATAAGTCCGTAAGTTCCTACAAGCCAACCAGCAATTTCGGTGTTGTGTGCAAGGGTGTCACCAGTGATGGATTCAAGCAGGGCCGGAATCAAAGGCGCAATCAATACGACACCAGCCTGATCCATCATCACTGTCAAAAACAGGCAGAGCAAAATGGTTGCCGTGGATTTGCTAGCTTGAGTGTGAGAAGCTTCGTTGCTCATTCATTCTTCCAATTGTTGGCTCAATTTACGTCCACATGCATACCCAATTGCCGGAGCATGGACTGCATTTCGTCGTCACTCATCTGGGCTGGCTGCACTGTGGAACATTCGACCGGAGTCTCAGAAACGCACCTTTGTTTCGCCTCTCTCATCAATTGCACAAGCAGGTCTTTCATCACCGGCGTCTTCAGAATGTCTGTGGGCTTGATTGATATCCCGCTATTTGCCAGCTCACGACTGATCTCAAGTGCTTGCAGCGAATCGCCCCCAAGCGCAAAGAAATTGTCATCTACCGTGATGTCCTGATTCAGGATGATTTTTTTCCATGTTTGCAACATGGTTTCTTTCACGTCTATTCCAGATTCGGTTTGAGGTGGTCGACTGCGGGCCGGGTCGGGAGCCGCTGCGCTGTTTTCGGGTCTGTTCTGCGAATCCTCGTCGGGAGTAATCCAGAAGGCATGGCGATCCAGCGCAGGTACCGGCAGATCAACCACATTGCCCTTTGGTATGACTGAATTCAAATCAAACGTCACGCCTTTTACCCAGGCTGCACCGATAGCTTTCATGACGGAATCATGGGTGATCTGATCGTTCTGATCGGTACAGGAAATCACGCACGCCGAGGGATAGTGCATGCGAACTAGAGTGCCCATTGCGTTTCCAGGACCAACCTCCAGAAATACCGGCTCTTCGCCCTGCTGTTGCGCCTGATGCATTATGTCAGTAATGCCACCTGCAAAATCCACTGTCCCACGCAAATGCTGCACCCAATAGTCTGCATCTAATACGTGTCCTACTGGCAAAACCCTTCCGTTTACGTTCGAGGCCAACGCGACAGTAAGCGGTCCGGGCTCAAAATCGAGCGTTTCACGCCACTCAGGTAGAGTTTTCTGCATCAGATAACTGTGAAAGCCCCGGCTTACCGGCAGTTTTCGACAGCGGATCATATGTGTTTTACAGTAGGACATCGCTGCGTCTATTCCAGATTTTGAACCTGAGATAACTGTTTGCATTGGGCCGTTTACCGCAGCCAGATCTGCATGAATTGCTTCCTCATGCAGTAATACTTCGACCCGCTCGCGCGGCAGGGAAAGTGCCAGCATGGCGCCGGAGCCGGTCGCTTCCATCAGCCGTGCTCGTGCATCGAGAACGCGGGCAGCCTCCGCTTTCGGCAAGGCATTGGCAGCGTATGCACCAATCAATTCGCCAAGACTGTGACCTGCCACAACCTGTTCGTGTAGACCCGCTTCCTGAAACACCCTACGCAAACCCAGGCACAGTACGAACAGGGCAGGCTGACTCCAACGCGTCATTTGAGCATATTCGTCCGCCTGCACACGATCACCTTCTTGCGGAAACAGCCAGCGACGCAAATCCGTGCCGAGAAAAGGCGAGAACTCAGCGCTAAGACGGTCTACTTCATCGCGGAACCCCTGGTGCCGATGGTACAGGTCCTTAGCAACGTTGCTCCATGGACTGCCTTGTCCGGGAAATAGCATAACTAACCGAACCGGTTTATCAGAACACTGGCCACGAACAAGGTTTGTGCCAGCTTGTGGAGAGAGCAGATCGTTCCCGGCCAAGGCAGCACGACACTTCAATCGTGTCCGGCCGTGAGCGAGTGTGTAAGCTACGTCCCCACGGTCTATCGAAGGATCCTGCGCGACCTTTTGCTGGGTTGTCTCAATGTATCGATCCAGTGCTGTATTCGAACGGGCTGACCACAAATAAAGAAGCGCGTCCTGACGGGATGGCCGAGAAGTCCGGCGAGGTGGCGTCGCAAGAACTACATGTGCATTAGTACCACCGAAGCCGAACGAACTGACGCCGGCATGTAACGGCCTGTGCCGGGGAAGCGCCGCGCCCGTATTACAAATGAAAAATGGCGTACGCTCCAGTTCCAGCGCCGGATTCGGCTGTGTGAAATTGAGCGTCCCGGGTAGCCAGCAATCATGCAAAGCCAGTGTGGCCTTGATGAGGCCTGTAACGCCACTGGCCACATCCAGGTGGCCTACATTGGATTTGACTGAACCCAGTGCACAATATTGTCGCTGTGAGGTTCCATACGCCAGCGTCAGGGCCTGTACTTCAATCGGATCGCCCAGAGCAGTTGCAGTTCCATGCCCTTCAACGAATGCCACGTCTTCGGCGCGTACATCGGCGTTATGCAAGGCATCACGTATGACTTGAGCCTGGCCGCTCACACTGGGTGCAGCAAACCCGGCACAATCGGCGCCATTGTTATTCACTGCACTGCCCTTGATCACCGCATAAATCTTACTGCCATTGGCCAGTGCATCTTCCAGTCGGCACAGAGCAACAGCTCCCACGCCATCACCAAATATCGTGCCATCGGCATCCGCATCGTAGGGTCGACACCTGCCGTCTGAGGACCTGACTCCACCCGGCGTGTACAGATACCCAACCTCTCCCAGCCCGGTAATGGTTGCACCACCTGCCAGCGCCAGATCGAGTTCGCCATTCAGTAGAGCCTGGCATGCCTGATGAACCGCAACAAGAGATGTCGAGCACCCCGACTGTATGGTCATTGAGATGCCGCGCAAATTCAGCTTGTAGGCAACCCTGGTCGCAATGAAATCCTTATCGGTTCCCATCAGGATCTGCATAATGTCCCGGTTGGCAAACTGGGTGGAACCCATGATATTATGCAACAGGTAAATACTCACACTGGTTCCGGCAAACACGCCAGTACGAATATCCTGGCTTTCCGGATCAGGCAGACCACAGTGATTTAAGACTTCGTGGCACACCTCCAGAAATACCCTTTGCTGCGGATCCGTGATCATGGCTTCGGCATGATTCATGCGGAAATAATCGGCGTCAAACAATTCTGGCTGCGGCAACACTGCACAACGAAAGATGTAGTTCGGGTCGTCAAGATGCTTCTCGTGCGTCGTCCCACGCAGGGCATCCGGTGCAATACCCTTGATGCAGGACTCAGAATTTCTGAGGCGATTCCATAGGCCTCGCACGTCCAGACCGCCCGGAAAGCGACCAGACAACCCGATAATGGCGATATCATTGCTGTGCATGCCCGTGTTCCTTCTCGTCTATCTGTGTTGCGATGGCAACCTGGTCATTCAGCAGGAAATCGATGTCCGCAGCAGTACTCAGGGGATTGAGCAGCACAGCTCGCAACAGCGTCAAAGACTGACCTTGGTACTGTGGTACAGGCCGGAAAGTTCTTGACACGAAACTGTCCCCTTTCTGACGTTGCAACTTTTGCAACGAGACATTGAAGGCGCTAATCTCCTCATTGTCTTCTGCGGAGAGCGTACAATTGCGGTACTCTTCAGGCAGGTAGCGGTAAGCCAGTAGATTCATTGTTGGCGCCACAATTAATTCAAACTCAGGGCGCGACTCGATGGCCTGCGCCATGTAGCGCGCACGGGCCATCGAGTCACTGAATAACACGTCATAACCGGTTTTACCGATCACATGCATGGCTGCATGCAAGTACAGCGCCGTTGCGGGGCGCGTGCCTTCCAGCGTAAACCTGCCCTGGTCAAAAGAGGTTGGCCGCACCGCATAGGGCGCGTGATGCATGGTGATTTCGGATAATTCAGGGTCGCGAAAAAAAAGAATGCCGCAACCGATGGGCAGCATCAACTGCTTATGCCCATCAATTGTTACCGTGTCCGCAAATTCAATGCCTTCAAGCAGATAACGGTTACTTTCACTCAACACTAGCCCCCCGCCCCAGGCCGCATCCACATGGAAGTGCACATTTGCCCGCTTGGCTAATTCACTCAGCTTACGCAACGGATCAACACTTCCATAGTCCGTCGATCCAGCGACAGCCACCAGACATATGACGCGGCGCCCTTCTGATTCACAGCTGGAAATGGCTTGTGCAACCGCGCCTAGATTGATCTGGTACTGGTTATCAACTGGGACTTTGTACAATTCGGCACCTAGAAGTTCAGCGGCCTTGTCAAACGAATAATGCATCAATTCGGAACCAATGATAACTGGCCGGATCTTTGCTGCCGACCGGTCTGATTCTACAATCGGCGTATTCATTTGAGCGCGCTGCAACGCCGTCCATACCGCGCATATATTAGCCAGTGTGCCGCCGCTGGTGAAAATGCCCAGCGTAGAGGAGAGTGTCTGTAAGTAACGTTGATAGAAAACATCGCTTCCACGGTAGATTTCGCGGTGAAACATGCCGATAACCTGTCGCTCCAGAAACGTGAGCCCGCGACTTGTCTCCATCTTGACCACGTTCTGGTTCAGAGTCTGGATCAATCGTCCGATTTCAGGTAGAAACTGCGGAATGGGTGCGGTCATATGGCCCAGATAACGTGGCGATGCAAGGTGCGAACAGTGCGGCAGAACATCGCGCTCAAGGGAGGTCAGATAGGCTTCAAGAGAAATACCCTCTCTGGGCATATCGAAATGTTTAAATTTGGCACATATGTCGAAAATCGAGTTACCATCTGATGCATCTGATGCATTCAAAAACCGATCACAACTGTCATCTACGCGCATTCTAATTGCCGCATTATCATCAGAACGATACAAGGCGCGAAGGAATTCCGTTGTCCCATCAGTATTGCGATTTTTGTTGGCTTGTGCATTCAAATCGAAAGTCATGTCCATGGTGAATTCCTCTATTCATAAACGATAAGGGGCTCTGGCCTCGACAAAATCATTGTCCTCGCTTTGGCGTCTTTACGCTCGAACGTGCTGTCCGACGCCGGCGCACATCTGATTTTCTGGCAGACAACGTCACGGTTTGCATGTCTGACTCGCCCTGCGCCATATATTGGGTAAGTCGCGTCACTGTGGGGTATTGGAGCAGCACTGCCACATCCAATGTTATTTGCCCTCGTTCCCTCAAATGACGTTGTATTTGCACCAAAGAAATCGACGTCGCACCCAAATCGAAAAAATGGTCATCCGCCTGAACTTTTTCCAAACTAAGTACAGCTTTAAGGGCGTTTTCGATTCTTTCCCTGCATTCGCTAATCGACAGTATCGGAGACTTGTCACCTAACGATGGCGATACCGTCACGCCTGGAAGGGCGGCCAGACCCTCGATACCGATGAAGAAATCGTCGTTCGTTCCCGCAAGACGCCAATGGTGCAACCGTGCCTGTTCAGGTTCAAGCAAATGCAATCCGTGAGAGGCAAGCTGGCCCGCGTCCAGACCGTTGCGTGACATGCCCACACCTCGCCATGCACTCCATCCCAGCCAGCAAACCTGCTCCCCCTCCGCTCGCATCGAATGCGCCATATCAAGCAATGCGCCATTCGCATAGGCATAGGCACCCGAGAGAGGGAAACCGCAAGCGGCAACCACAGACCCGTAAAGCACCCACTGAGCTGGCGCCGATTTCTGGCTCATTTTCAGTGCCTTCCTCAAAACCTCCAGTCCCTCTACCTTGGCGCGCATGGTGCGAATCAACGCATTGTCTTCCAGTTGCGAAGACAGCCCCGTTTCCATAGTTCCCGCCAAATGACAAATAACATCGAATGTCGTACCTTCAGGCAGCGCCTCCTCAAGTCGCTGCGAGGTTTGCCTGACCATGCTCAGGTCATCTCGGATCCAGTGCATTTGCGCTTGAGGCTGCCCGTCGTCCAGCCATGGCGGGGCATCCGAACGGCCCAACAGCCATACCGTGGCGCCGCGCTCAACGTAGTCTTGCGCTAATAGCCACGCTAGCGCGCCACCACCACCGGTAATGAGAACGTTTTGCGGTTGTGTTGCTGTTATCTGGACGGCAGCCGCCTCACCCAGTGTCAGGCACGCCCAGCCTTCGGTAGTCTGTCGAAACCAACCCGCTTGTACTGGCCATTCAGAAGCCGCATCCGCAGCGGATGAACGTTGTATCATTTGCACTTTCCAACCGGGATTCTCCGCGCAGTAGGAGTTCAGCAGTCCGAACAGTCCCCAGTAGTGGCCTTGCGGCTTTTCGGACAACATCACCCTGAGCAGTCGGGTCGGGGTAGGAGAATGCACCCCAGATGTCGCGGCAAATTGACGGGATAGGTCGCGCAGACATCCAGGGAGTTGCTGCATATCAAACGATGCGTCCGCCTCCCAAACCACAATGTCTGCATACTGCATTTCGTCGGGCTGCTTAGGCGGCGTCCATGTCTGCCAGTACGCTTGCCGTAAGGGCACTGCTTGACCGGAATCCTGATAACGCGGCAACGCATTCTGAAGTAATTTTTGTGCCATCTGGACCCGCTGGATTTTCCCACTGGTCGTTTTCTGGAAACCGTGTCGCGCAAGAGCCACGATTTTTTTCGGCACCAGACCAGTCTCGCGCACCAGTATATCTCGAATACGATCATCAATTGCCCGCGTACTGGTTGTACCCTCCACCGGAACATAGCAGATCGCCACCGCTTCCTGGTCGACATCACGCCAGCTTAATGCAGCAACATATGTAGGCATGATGCCTGTTACGCTTTGCACCTTCTCTTCCAGATCGAAGCAAAAGTAATTGATACCATTGACGATGAGCACTTCCTTTTCCCGTCCGGTCAAATACAGACAGCCGTTGGCTATAAAGCCATTGTCCCCCGTATCAAACCAGCCGTCATGGGTGTACGCACTGTCATTGATTTCTCGTGCGTTGTGATAGCCTCGCATGAGCGACAAGCCTTTTAGCTGAAATTTTCCAACCTGGTATTCACGCAGCAACTGACAGTTGTCGTCTATGATCCGAATATCCATACCAGGTATGACCTTGCCCAGAGAGGCAAAACTGCTGGCGCCTACCTGCATACCGTTTCCAGCCAGGGACAGGCTATCAGAACGGACTTCGTGTTCCTGGGGCGTAGCGTAAGTAATACAAGTACAACATTCGGCCATTCCGAAGCTGGCCACCAAGCCCTCTGGCGCAAGACCAAAACGACCCGCGCTCCGGCGAAACGCATCCTGAGTCGCTTGCGTTACCATCTCACCCGCATTCAGCAACTCGCGTACATGTCCAAGATCAACGGATGAGTCAGAATCAACGGCATCCAGCGCTTGGACAGCCAAATGAAATGCGAAATTCGGCGCCCATCCATGCGTCACCTTCAAGTCAGACATGAGCTGCATCCAGCGCAAGGGCTGCTGCAAGATATAGCCGGTGTCGACGTGAACCTGATCACGCCCCAGATAAATGTCGCGCAAATGAAAAGTCAGGATAGGCACGATATGATCGAACGGAAGCCAATTCAACGTGCGCTGATCAGCATCGTAATTCCGTGCCTGGCTAGTCATTTCCATATACGCCAGTACTGCCTCGTGTCTTTCTTCAATACATTTGGAGCGTCCCGTACTTCCAGCTGTCAATTGGAAAAACGCTGTTGTTTCAGGCTGAGGGTCAGCCAGCGTCACAGGAGGCGCTTCGCCCAGTTGCCTGGGATCAACAATCCGAAAGCCTGGACATTCTCTCAGTAAGACACGCCATACCTTGGGGTCGCAAGCCGGGGCGATCACGAGTGGATGCGCCAGCGTTTCCCATGTAGCCTCGAGTTTGTCCAGACACGCTTGAGCATCCATGCCGATCGGCGCAGCTACCGTCACGGGAATGGCCCCTAGCAGAATAGCTCCCCACAGCGTTATCAGATAATGGCGTATGCCCCCTGCCACTAGAATGACAGGATCGCCTTCATTGACCCCAGCACGATTCAGTCGGCCAGCATAGTCGCGTGCAAGCCGATCTAAACGGGCATAAGTGAGCACCTCCGTGCCCTGCTCATCAATAATCGTAATACCGTGATCCGGGTACTTTTCGACTGTTCGTGCCAATGCCTGTGGCAGATTGCGCGGACGCGACTCCGGCAACCTAATCGCCCCACCACGCGTCAACGCATAGGGCGCCAACAGTAGATCGCCAACCGTTTTATGCTCCAGCAATGTGTCGCAATAAATTCTCAAAAACCGCTGCATCGTTGCCAGCATGCGCATGATCGTACTTTCGGCGAAGTACGCGCGGGCATACTCAAAGTGAACAACCAGTTTTTCCCCATCGTGCAGCGTCTGCAGATTCAGGGGGAATTTGGTCTCTCCAACCTGAACGGATTCGACCTCGCATTGGACCCCTGGCAGACTGAACCCTGCATAAGGCACATTCTGATGAATGCACAAAACTTCAATTAGCGGATCGCTGCCGCGCTGCAGATTTTGCAGTGCACCGAAGGGAATATCCTGATGCTGCAGTGCCTGTCGCCGCCGTTCGACCACGCCATCGAAAAACACCTGCAAGGGCATTGTGTCATCCACGGCAGTCCTGACCGGCACGGTGTTCGCCAGAAAGCCAACCATTTTCTCCAGTTCCGGGTGCAGATGGCGTGCAGCCAGTACTGTGCCGATCACCAAATCCTGTCGCTTGGTGAGCTCATGCAAAGCCAGCGAAAAGGCGGCCAGGACGACGTCATAAATTTCGTTCGAACGCTGTCTACATATTTCAGGAAGCACCGTAGCCCATTGCTTGTCCAGTGTCTGAACGAGCGTAGCTGATTCGTAAACCGACACGCCGTCAGGCAAGTCCGGTAAGATAGAAAATTCGAGCCTGCCCGGCAATTGGGCCAGATAGTCATGCCAGAATGAAGCCAGCCGTTGCTGTCGTTCGACGTCACCCAGCCAGCTGCGGCGCCATGCCTCATAATCAACCAATTGGAAAGCCATTTCATCGGGTGCACGACCTTCATATAAAATGGCAAGATCCTGCAATAAAACACCCACACTCCAGCCGTCGGCAATTATATGATGCATACTCAGCACGCAGGCATAGCTGTCCTGCTCTGCCTGTAAAAGTGAGACGCGCAGCAGGGGCCCCTGCTCTAAATCAAATGGCTGTGCCGATAGCCGCGCCGCTTCGATCTCGCTTTCCTCTTGCAGATCGCCACTGATGCGCCGATATTCTGGCATCAGCCAAACATCCGGCTCTATTTTGAGCGCGGGTTCGACCAGGCCAGCTTCGTTACGCTGCTCAACAAAGCGATAGCGTAAGGCTTCATGTCGTTTAACCAGCAGATTCAGTGCGACAGAAAACTGCTGCAGATTCAAGCAACCGTGCATTCGCAGTACGAATGTCATGTTGTAGCTGGCTGCATCGGGGCGGCTTTGTTGGTATGTCCACAACCCCAGCTGGTTCTCGCTTAACGGGAATACAGTGGGGCGCTCTACCAGGGGAAGAATATCCGCCGTATTGCTGATATTTTTTTCTACCTGTGCTGACTGGCTGGCGATAGTTGTTGCATTCATCAGTTCACCCATGCTCACATCCGCCTTGAACTCGATGCGCAAGCGGCTAGCCAGTCGAGCGAGCATGAGGGAGTGGCCACCCAGTGTAAAAAAGTTCTGATGTGCACCGATCGGCTGCTCGCGTTGCAACAGCGTGCGCCAGATTTGTTCGATACGCTGCTGCAATGGCGTCAATGCCTGCTGCTCATCCTGTTCGCACTGCAACGCCTGCTGTAACAGCGCCGCCGCCTGACCGCGATCCGGCTTACCCGTACTTAGCCGCGGTAACTGTTGCACCACCTCAATAATTCCCGGCACCATTGGGGCCGGCAGTTGCTGTTGCAACGCAACGCGCACCGCCTGCTGCGTCGCTCCGCCCTGCACTACCACCAGTACACCCAACACCGGCCCGCCGCCTGTGTCTATTACCGCAGACAACGACTGGCGCACGCCGGCCACTCCAGCAACCTGTACATCCAGTCCCTGCAAATCTATCCGGATGCCCCGCAACTTGACCTGCGCATCGCGACGGCCCAGTACTATCAGCTCTCCCCGTGCGTTGCGTATCACCTCATCGCCTGTGTCGAACCAGCGCTCACCTTCATTTTCATAAAACATCGACTCGGCCCGCCGAGCCTTACCCGCATACCCTGGCGAGAGTGCCACCCCCCCAAGCTGCAGCCGGCCCCCAGTGTCAGGATGAGTGTCGCACCCTCTGATACCCTGTTCTTATAAACCGATCAGGGGGCGAAAGGAGACACTCATGCCTCGTTACTCTGAGGAGCGCCGGCAAGCCGTAGTGACCAAGCTGCTGCCTCCCCACAACCTCTCCCCGAAGGTGATCGCGGAGCAGGAAGGGATCTCGCTGGGCACCGTCTACAAGTGGCGCAAGGAAGCCCGCGCTGAGGGGCGGTGCCTGCCGGATGCTCTGGGCAAGGGCGCCGATGGCTGGTCGTCCAAGGACAAGTTCAACGCCGTGCTTGAGACCGCCTCGATGAACGTCCAGGAGGCTGCGGAATACTGCCGCCGCCGGGGCATCTATCCCGAGCAGCTGGAGCGGTGGCGCCACGACTGCGAGCAAGCCGCCAGCCTCTCCCAGTCAGAACGCCAACGTGAGGCCGACGAGGCCAAGCAGCAACGCAAGCGCATCAAGGCGCTGGAGAAGGAGCTCGCCCGCAAGAACGAGGCCCTGGCAGAAACCGCGGCGTTACTGGCCCTCAGAAAAAAGGCGAGGGCGATCTGGGGGGACGAGGACGCATGATCAGCACCCCAGATCGCCAACGCGCCATCGCGCTGATCGAAGACGCCCGGGCCCAGGGGGCCCGCCTGGACGCCGCCTGCCGCGAACTCGGCATCACCGCCAGAACATACCAGCGCTGGACGCGCGACGGCGAGCTACGCGAGGACCAGCGCCCTTTGGTCGACCGGCCGGTGCCGGCTAACGCGCTGACACCGGCCGAAGAGCAGGAGATTCTCGACGTGTGCCACCGCCCCGAGTACGCGAGCCTGCCGCCAGAGCAGATCGTGGTGCGCCTGTTCGACGAAGAGCAGCGCTACGTGGCATCCCCCTCGTCGTTCTACCGCGTCCTGCACAAGCACCGAGAAGTGGTGCATCGTGGCCGCGCCAAAGTACCTCAGCGCCGCGCCAAGCCCACGACCTACCAGGCCACCGCGCCGAACCAGGTGTGGTCGTGGGATTGCACATGGATGGGCGGTCCGATCAAGGGGCAGTACTACTACCTGGTGATGCTGCTCGACATCTATAGCCGCAAGATCACCGGCTGGGAAGTGTTCCTGGCCGAGTCGGCCCACAACTCCCGTACCGTGCTGGAGCGGGCGGTGCTGGCCGAGCAGATCATCGATCAGCCGCTGGTGTTGCATGCGGACAACGGCAGCCCCTTCAAGGGTGCGACGCTGCTGGAGAAGCTGCATGACCTTGGCATCACGCCATCGTTCAGCCGGCCGCGGGTCTCCAATGATAACCCCTACTCGGAGGCGCTGTTTCGCACCTGTAAATACCGGCCTTGCTACCCAGTTGATGGGTTCGCCACGGTCGACGACGCCCGTGAGTGGGTGGCCAGCTTCGTGCAGTGGTACAACCACGAGCATCGCCACAGCGGGATCCGCCTGGTGACACCGGCACAGCGACATGCTGGCGAGGATACTAGCGTGCTGGCAAAGCGGCATGCCATCAATCAGGCAGCGCGTGCGGCCAACCCCGCTCGTTGGAGCGGCAAGACCCGCAATTGGACGCCGATTGGCACCGTATCTCTTAACCCGGAGCGGGAGCTCCAGGTCACCGTCGCTGAACCGGAAAAACAGGTGGCCTGAATGATCTCAGAGGCGACAGATTTCTTGACAACTACCGCCGGCCAACCAACCCCGGCCACTGCACCAGGCCTTCCTGGCCCACGATCCGTGCCTTAACATTACTCATCAGCTGGCCCACAGGTACCAGCCCGCTGACCACACTCGCGTCCTCCTGTTCTTCATGGCCTACTTCATAGGCTGCCACATCAGCGCTCACTTCTGAGGAACCATACACGTTGACTAGCCGCAATCCGCTGCCCAGGCTTGCCCGCGCCTGGCGCACTAGTGACCAACTCAGTGCCTCGCCGCTGCTGAACACTAGCCGCAGCGACAACGGTGCCACTGCCTGGCCTGCCACTCCATCCTGATCCAGCTGCTCGCACAACGCCTGCAGTAGGCTGGGCGTCACAGTCAAACGATCCACTTGGCCCTCGCGCAAGCGCCATAACAGCCCCGCTGGATCGCGCCGGCGCGCATCACTCGCCACCACCAGCGCCACCCCTTCGAGCAGGTTGCCCAGCAGCTCACCATAAATATCCACGAAACTGACCGAGGTCTTGAGCAGTGCTCGCTCACCCGCCTGCACCCCGTACTGTCGACCCATCCAGTACAGCCGGTTTATAAACCCTCGGACACTACCCTGCACTGCCTTGGGCTGACCCGTCGAACCCGAGGTATACACCCAATACAGCACTTCACTCTCGACACGCCCAGACAACACTTCGCGCTCGGCCAACAAGGCTTGCAACTGTGGCTCCTCCTCGGGCAATGCCACCCAGTTCTGCTGCTCTAGACCCGCCGCCTGCGCCTCGTCCACTTCATTGCTGATAATCCAACGCACACCCGCATCGGCCACCAATTCCACGTGCCGTTGCGACGGATCACCCGGCTCTAACAACAACAGCACTGCACCACTGCGCACCACACCCAGCACCGCCTGCACCAATTGCGGCGAGTGTTCCAGCAACACCGCCACCACTTCGCCCGCGCATACCCCCTGCTGTACTAAGTGTACCGCCAGCGCCTCGGCCCCATCACTTAACTGCTGCCAGCTGACATCTGCCTGATCCTCATCGCCATACACCGCTACCGCCGGGCCCTGACGCTTGACTTGTTGCTGCCACAGTGACCACAGCGTTCCGGCCGGCCACTCCTGCCGATCTCCTTGCCAGACCGACACATCGGCCTGCTTTGCCACTTGCGCCGTTTGCCACCCTATCTGACCCAACTGCCGAGCCGGCTCCACACACAACATTTGACGTAATACCTCGCACAACCCCTGTATCACCGCTTGCGCCAGGCGATCGCCCACCCGCGCCTGCGCGTACGTGGCCACTACCTCCAGACCTTCAGACTGCGGCGAGATCCACACCTCCAGCGCTGTACGATGCGTCACGCCTTCCCGACCATCCAGGCCCTGCGGCTGCAACCGCAGACCTTGCACTTCATATTGCGCCTGATACAATTGCTCATTGCACACAAGGCCCACTTCGAACAGTGGGTGCCGCCCCGGCTCGCGCGGCGGATTCAGCTGTTCCACAACCCGTTCAAACGGCACATGCTGCCATTCAAAGTCCTGCATCACCTGCAATTGCGTGCGCTCCAGCGCCTGACTCAGTGACTCACCCTCATCATATTTAAAACGCAGCACCAACGGGTTCACGAACGTGCCCACCGTGTGTGAGAACGGCGCATACACCCGATTGGCCGCGTACGTCCCGAATGCCACGTCGCCACCTTGGCGCAACCGCCCCAGCACCAGTTGCAGCCCCAGCGCGTATACCGTAAATGCGGTCACACCATGATCTCGCGCCAGCTTTTGCAGCTCCTGCCGCTCCCCTTCACTCAGCTGTTGCGCATACAGCCCGCTGGTCTCATCGCTCGCATGTATATCCATATACGGTAACGCCAGCGGCTGTAGATCGCTCAGACGGCGGCTCCAGTACGACAGTCCCGGCTCTATTTGCTGCGCAAACGCCTCGCTCTGCTCCCAGCGGCTGTAGCGCACGTAATCATGCTCCACTGGCGCCAGTGACTGCCCCGCGTACAGCGCCATCAGCTCCTGCACCAAAACCTCTGTAGCCACACCATCAAGCACCGCATGGTGCACCGTCAGATAAAACACATGTTCCTGCGAGGACAGTCGGATCAGCCCCGCCCGGTATGGTACATGACAGCCTAGATCCAGAGTCGTGCTCGCCTGATCGCGCAGTCTCTGATCCAAACGCTGCTGCCGCTCGGGATCATTGAAGCCTTGCAGATCCTCATACGCCAATTGCACCGCCTCATCGACAAGCTCCACGCACGCCTGACCCGATTCGTCCTGCACAATATACGAGCGCAGGATCGTGTGGCGCTCGATCAACTCAACAAAACTAGCCTCAAAGCGCGAACGCTGAAGTGGGCCATGCAAGGTAAAGCGCAGCGGGATCAGATACTGCGTTCCATGTGGGTCCAGCTGAGATAACATCCACAGACGGCGCTGTGCAAACGATAGCGGGATAGGGTCTGACCTCTCATATACCTGCTCCCAGTATCCTAGGAGAACCCCACCATCTTGCTGCGATATACACTGAGCCATCAATGCCAGTACCGGATGCGTCAGCACCTGACCTATGCGCACATCCACACCCAAACGCTCACGGATCAGCACAACCAATCTGACCGCCAGCAATGAGTCTCCTCCTAGCATGAAGAAGTTATCTGTCGCCGCCGGCTTGACCCCCAATAGCGTCTCCCAAATCGCAGCAAGCTGATCCATTCGATCGTCGGGCCTAAAAATGGTCTCGGCTACCAGTTGACTCAACCCGAACTCATCTGAGGACGTAGTTTCAGTACTGTCACGCATGGTGGTCTCGTCCGGCCATACTCTTTTTTGCAACTCTTCAAGCGCTTGCCCCGGCTTGCTAACAATGGCCTGTAAAATCGCCCCATACGTCTCCAGCAAGCGTTCGGCATCGTCAGTGGGCAGCACCATTTTGTTGTAATTCAGATCAAGTAGAATATGCCCACCTTCCGGCGTCACCATCAGCTCGGCCTCCATGCGACTTTGTAGCCGGTTAAGCGGAAATGGCGTCCATTCCAGTGCACCTGACTGCACCTCCGACAGGCTCTCGGCTTGCATCACAAAACCAACCTGGTAAAGTGGATGACGTTCATTCAAAAGGCCACTACCGCCAAGTTCTTTAACCAATTGTGAAAACGGCAGCCGCAGATGCGCAAAAGCAGCCAGCTTTCGCTGATGCACGGTTCGCAGAAAATCCGTGACAATCTGTCTGCTGTCTAGCTCAGTGCGAATGATTACATTATTGACGAAGCTGCCAATCAGCCCATATGTTTCCGGCTCTATGCGACCAGCATCATACGTGCCTATCAGAAAATTCTGCTGACCTGAATAGCTTTTCAAAACCACTTGCCAGGCGGCCAAATAGATCACAAATGTGGTAATCCCCATCGTTTCTGACAACTTGGCTATGTCTTTATGCAAGGAATAATCCAGCCGTCTGCTCAGCACCGCCGGCTTTGCCGCTTGCGGCAATACTGTTGCCTTTTCACCGCTTGCCTTTCTCAGAACAGGCCAGTCGAAATCATTCGCATCTGTAAGTTCCCTTTCCCAGAAAGCCAGATCAGTCTGGCGGTGCATACGGACCTGTTCTCGGTTCCATACCGCATAATCAATATAATCGATGGGTAGTGATTTCAGGCTAACAGGTTGCCCCTTCATCGCACTCTCATAGCATTGGCCTAACTCTTCCATGAACACAGAGGCCGACCAGCCATCGAAGATTGCATGATGAAAGTGAAAAACAAGGATGCCTGCATGCGCATCATTCGTTTGCGTGGTGGCAGTTGGCCATGTCAGATAATGAACACACCAGCCTGGCTGACGGGTCAAATCTAACTCATCCTGCTCAGCGCGAGCCAAAGCCTGCCCGAACGCCTGAGCGTCGGAGCAGTGTTCAACCACCAAGGGTTCATAGGCTTGCGCAAAATCATATTGCACCAATTCTGCTTGTCGATATTCGAACACCATGCGTAACGGACGATGACGTTCAATCATGCGTTGCAGGGCAGTGCGAAGACACGCCAAATCTGGTTTGTTAGAAAGCCGGCAGCCATAGCAGACATGAAAATCCATACGACCTTCCGACAGCACTTCGGCCAGCCAGATATCCTCCTGGCTATGGGACAAAGGGCCTTCGGACAACTGCAGGGTGGGAATCGATGCGATTACACTGGCGGCTACTGTATCCAACAGCGCTGCTTGAGCCTCCAGAGTAGGTTTGGAGAAAAGGTCAGGCAGCGACAGAGTACGACCCAAGCGCTGCTTTACCAGGGCGATCAATCTGACCGCCAGCAATGAGTCCCCTCCTAGCATGAAGAAGTTATCCTGCGCACTATTCACCTGTACGCCTAGCAACTGCTCCCATAACTGGCCCAGCTCACGCTCGCCCTCTCTGAGCTCGCGCGACTGCGGATGCTGAGTTCGCAGCTGCTTCGCCGTCAGGTCTCGCAATTCCTCCATATCCACCTTGCCATGGCCCGTCAGCGGCAACTGATCCAGTTGTAACCACACCCCCGGTACCATCGCAGATGGCAACTGCGCCGCCGCCTGCTCATGCAGACGCTCGCGCGACTGCGGCTGCTCTCCTGGCTGCAACACCAGCGCCGCCGCCAGCCTTAACTCATACACATACACCAGCGCACGACGTACCTGCGGCCAACCCTCCAGTACCGACTGCACCTCCCCACTCTCGATTCGGTTACCCCGCACCTTGAGCTGACCGTCCGCCCTACCCACAAACTCGATCTGGCCGTCCGGATGGTAATACCCTAGGTCCTGTGTCAGATACAAACGCTCACCCGTCTGCACATCAAATACAAACCGCTCGGCCGTCAGAGCCACATCGTTTACATACCCCCGTGCTAACGAGATCCCGCTACAATACATTTCTCCCGTCACCCAGTCAGGACACGCCTGCATCCGCTCATCCAGGATCCGATAACCGCAATTAGGCAGCGGAACCCCATAGGGCACACTGCGCCACTCATCTGACAGCGGACCGACCGGCGCCGATATATTCCACATCGTCGTCTCCGTGGGACCGCCCACGCTGTACAACCGCGCCTGCGGCGCCGCCAACATCAACCTCTCATATAAACGGCCCGCTACCCAATCTCCACCTACCAGTACTGTTCGCAGACTCTCATACCGCCAATTGCTCACCTGGCCCCATGACAGCAACATCTCTACCGCCGCCGGCACACTCACCCAGCAGTTCAGCGCATACTCATGCACCAACTCACTCCAGCATTGCGGATCCGTGCGTTTGGCTTGCTCTGGCAACACCAGCAATCCACCCGACAGCGGCACGCCCAACACGTCATACACTGACATGTCATGGTGCAATGCCGTCAAACCTAGCGCTCGCACTGGATACGAAAATACAAAGCGCTTCGCACTCTGATCCAGCGCATTGAGCACTCCTGCTTGCTCGATCTGCACCCCCTTTGGCTGACCCGTCGAGCCCGATGTGTACATTACATATACTAGATCCTGACCTGTCGTCTGCCAGCCCGCCAGCTGCTCATCGGCCAGCACCGTAGAGTGGCAATAGCCAGCCTGCCACTCATCAATACGCAGTGTCTCGAACTCTGGCGAGACCTGCGATTGCGTCTGTGCATCCACCAGCACTTGATTGACCCCCGCATCACGTAGAATCGAGTCCAGTCGCGCCTGCGGCTGCGCCAGATCAAGCGGTAGGTAGGCTGCCCCTGAGGCCAGCACCCCATATACTGCCACCAATTGCTGCACTCCTTTGGGCAGCAATACTCCTATTAGCGGCTGCACTTTCCCGTCATTTTTCAATGACGAATCATTCAATAGCTGCAGATAACTACCCAGTTGTGCGCTCTGTGCATGCAGTTGCCCATAAGTTAGGCGCTCGCTACCACACACCGCCACCAGCTGATCATCATCGGCACGCTTGTCCATATTTTCCACGAACTGACGATACACCGGCCGGCTGTCGTACGCCTGCCTCTGATCATTGAGCTTCGCGCGCACCGCCTTCTGTTCGTCAGGCAAATCCACCGCCTGTTGCGACTGCAGCAACGCTTCACAACGCTGCGGTACACACAGACCTTGCAGCAATACGCACCAGGCCGTAAACATCTGCTCTATCACACCCGGATGGAAACGCGAGGCTACGTAATCCCAGTTCACATACAGACCATCGCTCACAAAATAATACTGACAGTCCAACCATACTTGTGGCGTCTGCGTGATCTCCCGCGTCAAACTCCCGAAACGTTCCAGGGTGAATCCGTCAGCAGCCGAGGTGAACACGATCGGCATCGCCATCGTCTCCACACGACCATTCAATCGTGATATTTCTCTTAGAAGTCGCACGCCAGACACACGACTGTGATCAAGCGCCTGCCACAAATCTTCCTGGATCCGCTTGAGCCGATCACCCAGCGTAGCGCCTTGCTGCCGATCCACACTCAGCAACGAGAACGTCGCAAACTCGCCCATCACTGAATTGATCTGCTCATGCACCTGCGGACGGTTAAAGCGTGGTATGTTCAGAGTAAATCGTGGCGTACTGCTCCAGCGCCCCAGCACTTCAGCATACGTGCCTAGTAATAAGCCATTGACCGTCATCCCCAGCGACTGCGCTAGCTCGCGCAACTGCTGCGTCTGCTGCGCATTAAATTGATGCGCCTGACGCTCAAAATGGCCCAACTCCAGTGCAAGCTCACTTCTGACCGGCAACGCCGGCGGACCCGCCAGGTCCGCCACACGTTCACGCCAGTACGCCAGCTCCGACTCATAGGCATCTCCCTGTTCCTGCTGTCGCGACCACAATACATAATCGCGAAACGTCAGCTCCAGCGGCGCCAGTTCAGTCTCAGGAACGTGGTAAAGCTGATCGAGCTCAGTCAACAATATATCCAGACTGCGGCCATCTATGCACCAGCTATCCAGGCTGAACGCAACATGCCCTCCCCCCTGATCCAGCACCATACGAATTTCAAATTGCGGCCATGTTGCAATGTCGGCGCGCCGGTGAGACAGCTCGTGACGCATGGACTCCAGCTCGGATTCCCGCCGATGTGTCGGCATATCTGAGACATTGACGCAGGCAATGTCGTAGGCAGGCACCGACTCGAGAACTTGCTGCATCCCGTCAGGCAAGGCAATCACACGAAGCATGTCATGGCGTTGGAGCAACGTGTCCCAGGCTTGGCGGAATCGAACGGGATCCAACTGCTCGACACGGTACTCCAAGTAGATATGCATGGCTGCATCAGCAAGCGCTTCCTGTCGCCCTATCCAGTATGCCTGCTGCATATCCGTCATCGGGAAGGGCTCGTAGCGAGCGGAAGACACGGGCGTCATAAGCGCATCAGGTGCAACTTGCCGGCTTTCGTGGCTTTTCTTTTGGGATTTCTGTATCCGTGACAGAAGATCTTTGTTACCTGCAATGCCTCGCTTACTCATCAGTCGTCTCGCCCATCAGCCGTTCACATACAATTTCATTTAATTTGCGAGGAGTTCTGGACCCCATGAATTCAGACATGCTGATTGAAACACCCAGATCGCGTTTAACTGCTTCCTGGATCTGGATCGCGGTCAGTGATGTGCCGCCGTAAGAAAAAAAATCATCATCCGGAACTGCGCTGGGCAACCCAAGATACGTTTCCCAATACGAAACGAACAATGCCAGCAGTTGAGCCGAATCATCTTCGTTCAACTCTAGCACCTCTTCTTGCTCGTCAAGACCATTCGGTGCTGCCTGCGACAGTCCTGTTGCCGCAGTGACGGCCCCTCCAGCGCGTTCGGGCGTTGGTCCAATTGCTCCAGGCGCCCTGTTCTCGCCCTGCGTCTGTTTGGCATTGCTGGGACGATTGATCCATAAAGAATGTTTGCGAAACGGATAGCCCGGCAATACCACCTTGCTGACAGACTCGGGAAACAACGCTGTAGCCTCGGGCACCAATCCATTACCATATGCACTTGCGAGCGCCTCCAGGAAGTCCAAGTGTTCGGAGCGAGCCTGGCTGCACGATGGAATCGCCAGCAACTGCGACTTACGAACCAACCCACTCACCAGCGAGTGCGGGGAAATTTCAATTGCCATTGTCAGATGGTGAGCTGCTGTCGCCGCGGCAAGAGCCTCTGAGAACAAGGTTGGCGAAAGCAAATGCCTGGCCCAGTATGCAATATCGGTCGCATCCTCCAGACGCTGGCCGCTTAATGTGCTATATACAGGTATGGTCAATTTCTCGCCACGTAAACGGGGCGCACGCTGTACAAGGTAATCAGCTGCCTTCCGAACCATGGGTGAATGAAAGGCATGTGTCACATTCAACGGATACGTGCCTACACCCGCCTCCTGGCAACGCTGCATGAACGCGTCCAGCGCAGCCTGTGCACCCGCCACAACCTGCACATCCGTCGCATTGTGGGCAGCAACTACTAGCCCTTGCTCCAGCGAAGGCATACTGTCGAGTTCGCTGAACACAACAAGCATACTTCCCTGTTCACCGTCTATTGACTCGAATGCTAGACCCCGCAAGCGAACCAGTTGCAGTGCGCTATCCAGCGTCAAACCACCAGCCACACACACGGCCGCGATCTCACCAATACTGTGACCGAGCACACACTCTGGCATCAGCCCCACGGCACGCCAAAGTTGTGCCAATGCATATTGATAAATAAACAAGGCTGGCTGCAAAACGGCCGGACGATGCAAAGACCAATCGTTGTCATGCAACGGCCATATCAAACAGGCCTGTTCATCACCAAGCAACATCCGGCATTCGTCGACAGCGTCACGAAACGGTGCATAACGCCGATACAATTGCCGACCCATCTCCGGAGACAGCATCTCGCCCTGCCCACCAAAAACCCAGCCTACTCGGGTTTCATCCGCTGATCTGCTTACTGTCAGTGCATTCAAATCTGGCGTCTCACCAGCTCTGAGGACCAAGGCCGTTCGATATCGCAAATGCTCCCGGGTGATTAGAGAAGTCAACGATATGTTTGCATCGCCATGCGCCTGCCGATAAGGCAACCAACTCTCTATCAATGGTTTTATCTGTTCCGGTGAAGCAGCCGACGCGAACAAAATCTCTGGGTCTATGCCCTGCTTTTGCTGCGGCATTGATGCAGCGGCTGAAAGATGTTCCTCGACCACTAAATGTACATTCGTACCGCCGAACCCGAATGAACTGATACCTGCACGATGAGGGGAGTTCCCTTCCCGAGGCCAGGGCAGTTGTGCTGTATTGATTTCGAATGCGCGATTGTCCAGCTCTATGTATGGATTGAGCGAACGGAAATTGGCCATGGGAGGAATGGTATGATGGCGAATTGCCAATATAACCTTGACCAAACCAGCCAGCCCTGCGCACGCATTCAAATGACCGATATTTGCTTTAACTGATCCAAGCCGGCAAGGATGTTTTCGATCACGCACCTCTCCCCAGGCCAGTTTAAGGGCAGATAATTCGACGGGATCACCCAACCGGGTGCCCGTGCCATGCAATTCCAGATAGTCGATATCGTCAGGCTTGAGCTCCGCCTGAGCCAGCGCCATACGAATTGCCCTAGCTTGCCCTTCGACTCCGGGCGCCATGAAATCCTGTTTGCTCAGACCATCGTTGTTGATACCCACTCCAGCAATCACAGCATGAATCTGATCGCCGGCTTCAATAGCATCTTCATAACGCTTCAAAACCAGCGAAACGACACCGCTGCCATCAAGGGTTCCACTGGCGTCTGCATCCAGCGGCCTGCAGTATCCGTCAGAGGACAGAATATTATTTTCCTGATATAGATATCCGCGCCCCTGGTTCAGGATCAGGCCACTTACGCTGACCAGCGCCATATCACAATAATGCGTCAGCAGGTTCTGGCATGCGACGGCAACGGCAGACAAGCCCGTAGAACATGCTGTTTGTATATTAAGCGCAGGCCCGGTAAAGCCGATTTTGTATGCCAGCCAATTACCTACGAAGTCGCATCCGTTGGCAGTTTCTACCTCCAACTGTTGTGACAGCGTGGTGGACTGCGTATCTTGCATAATATGTGGGATCACGTTCTCATGATAATAGTGAGGCGGATTTTTCCCTGCAAACACACCCACCGAGCACCGATCGGCAATCTGCCGCGGCGCATAACCGGCATGTTCAAATGCACGCCAGGATGACTCCAGCATCAATCGGTTCTGGGGGTCCATATACCGGGCCTGCCTTTCATTGAAGCCGAAAAATTTATAATCGAAGGCGTCAATATCTGCGAACGGCATGCCTTTGGCAACGTAGTTCTTATCATCTATCAGTTGCGGGTTTTCTCCAGCCTCAAGCAAGGCGTCCCGTGAATAATCCACTGTTGCCGATTTTCCGGAAATGATCAGCTCCCACAGTTGGTCCAGATTCTCACATCCAGGAAACCGCCCATCTATTCCTACAATGGCAAGAGCGTCCTCGCGGTTCAAATGTTCCATCTTATCCCCTGGTTCATTGCAACTATTTGACTGAGATTCGGGCCCCGATCTTGCTCCTCATCTTGCGAGCGATTCTTGCTGAGAGCGCTTATCACCTAAATGTTAATACTAACAATAGATCAAATACGACTCATTCTCAAATATGTTTATAAAAATAATACTCCCTCTGTCAGCCTAGACATTATGAATTAACCTACCCTCATCAACGTCGTGGGTTGCGTTGATTATGAGGCAACACCATAGAGCCACTAACTATTGAGAGAGGCAGGTCATGAAACAGTCTAGTCTAACTCAGCCTTCCATTGTTCAGTCCGCCACTGCTGACCGGCTCAACACCGCCAGCAACATCCATGCCGCCTACACTGGTCTAGATGTATACCAGGAGAGTATATCTGTAGCCATCGCCGAACCAGGCCGTCAGGATCCAGAGTTCCGCGGTGAGATTTCCAACAAGCCCAAGTCCATAGATAAGTTGCTCTGTCAGTTGAGCCAACGCTTCGAGGAGCAGCCATTACTGTTCAGTTACGAGGCCGACCCTTGTGGCTATGGTATCTATCGCCAAATACGAGACAGTGGCCATGACGCTGAGGTCGTCCCCCATCTTTGATCCCCCAGCGAGCAGGAGATCGCGTCAAGACAGACCGGCGCGATGCGAAAATGTTGGCACGCCTGTCTCGCTCTGGCGAACTTACCCCAGTATGGGTCCCCCCATGAGCAAGAGGTGATTCGAGACCTAACGCGGGCTCGTGAAGACATAAAGGCCATCGAACTCAAGGCTCGACAACGCTTAGGCGCTTTTTTGCTACGGCATGGCAAGATCTACGGCGGCAAGGGCAAATGGGGCCTGCTCATTTTCGTTGGTTAGAGACGATCCGTTTTAATACGCACATTCAGCAAATCGTGTTTGCCGAGTACATCGATACCGTGAAGGACGCTCAGCGCCGTGTAGCCAGTCTTGAGAAGCAAATGGAGGAAGCTAACAAACTGGTCTCTGGCTCTTGTGGTGAAGGCGCTGATGGCGATGCGCGGCGTAAGCCTGATCACGGCAATGACAGTCCTCGCCGAACTCGGTGATATCAGTCGTTTCGACTCGCCTCGTCAGTTGATGGCCTATTTTGGTCTCATGCCCAGCGAGCAGGCAGTCGACCATCACCAAGACCGGCAACGGGCATGTAAGACGCGTGCTGGTAGAGGCTGCTTAGAGCTATCGCTTCCCAGCACGTAAGACGCGAACGATTCAGCGGCGGGCGGAGATAACCTCGCCAGCGGTTCAAGCCATCGCTTGGGAGGCCCAGAAACGCCTGTGCGGTCGTTACCGCCGACTACAGGCAAGGTGAAGCAACAGGTCGTCACGGCAGTAGCATGAGAGCTGGTTGGCTTCTTGTGGGCGATTGTTTGCGAAGCGATGAGCAAGCCACATGGAAGCCGGGCAACTGTATGACAAGTGTGCTCCAGTGCCTATGTATCAGGGAGCGTCGGGCCGGTGGGAGAACTCAGAGCAACTATGAGACCCCTACCTTCCGGAGTGGGGTGACCCTCACGCCTAGACCAGGGTGGCTCCGCGACGAAGTGATGACAGGTCGGTACCCAACCCACGAATACCAGAAAGATCCACCGTCGCTGATAGCCCTTTGCTTCCTGACCCATAGGCATTGATGACAACTGAATGAATTAGAGAGAACCGAACACTTGATAGGTCAATCCATACCAGTTGTCCGGTTGGCGATATCGCCTAAATCTAATCCAGAAGGAGCGGCATGGAGTCCTTGTGCCACGTTATTCTGCAGAGCGTAAATCAGCCGTCCTGAAGAAGTTGTTACCACCCCATAATCACAGGGCGGCATCGGTAGCGACAGAGGAAGGCATCTCTGACGCGACGCTGTATAAACAGTGTCGAGTAAAAGGAGTGCCTGTGCCGGGTTACACCCAAGGCGACAGCGAATGGTCGCCCGACGCCAAGCTAGCCGTGGTCATCGAAACCGCCACCCTGTCAGAAACAGAGTTTGGTGCTTACTGCCGCGAAAAAGGCCTTTATCCCGAGCAAATCTAGCAGTGGAAAGCGGCTTGTCTCGAAGGCGCTGGCCAACAAGAAGACCCGAACGGCGGCGAGGTGCCAAACGAAAATGCCTTGAGTACCGCAAAGCAGTTTATGAAAGCGCTAAGTGCCGGCATCCAGAGCGCTGGTCGGGCAACACCCGAAACTGGGAGGCACCTGGTTCAGTATCGCTCAACCCTAGCAAGCTGCAGGAAGTTGAGCGTAATAAACAGACTGCTTAGAGGCAGCCATTTGGACAACTGGGTTGAAAATCACCGATACGATGTTCACAAGTATAGTAGACTGAGTGTCCCAGCAATTTCCACGCCGACTCAGGCTCTGTTTTATCTGGCATTTCCAGAGCGCCTGACGGAACCTGCGGCTCGTATAATGGCTGCCCTGGTCGCTTGGAACATAATGCCTTTGGGTCGCCCTCGACTTTCATAGGCCATTTTTAATGCACTGCTAGTGAGCTCGCTATCCGGCGACAACGACATCGCCCAGCCAATCGGTTTTCTAGTAAATAAGTCAATGACAACGGCTAGATAAGCCCAGCGATTGCCGACCCAGAGATACATGACATCGCCACACCAAACGCGATTGGGCGCCACAACGTTAAACTGACGCTCTAAGTGGTTCGGTACGTCAACATGTTCATCACCTGTTTGCTTGTAGGTGTGCCCAGGCACTTGGCAGCTAACCAGGCCAAGCTTTTCCATCAAGCGGCCAGCGCGATAGCGACTTAACGGCACATCCTGCCTTGTCGCCATCTCTGCAATGCTGCGAGCACCTGCAGAGCCTTCACTCTCGCGAAAGAGCTCTCTGACCTTGGCTATTTCCTTGGCCTTCGTGGCACACGCAGGCCTTTTTGAACGTTGTACCCAGTATTTAAAGCTACTGCGATGCACGCCAGACACGTCACACAGTTTTTTTCACTGGGTAGCTCGTCTTGAGTTTCTCGATCAGCGAGAAGTGTTCAAGGAGTCCGACATCAAGAGAGCGGTGCCTCATTAACTATTTCCAGCGTCCAGGCTGGCTATCTCTGTTTCCAAACGATAGATGCCCACCGTGAATGTATGGCCTTCCACTTCCAATCTTTCGTTGAGCGGGCTATCGACCAGGTTCGGCTCATCTTGCATCACGGCTACTCCTTAGACCTTCGTTTTCTGGATGGCGGCTCGAACGTAACGACGCTCGCCGATAATGTTCGAGCGCTTGTGTGACGCCTTCATCTCTCGGACTAGAGACGCTGACGCAAACATACGCGCTTCCACATCAATGACGCGCTTGCCTCGCTTCTTCTCGACAAACTCAACGTGTGAAAGCAGCCCTTCTGCCTCGATCCTTTGTATATGCTCACGGAACTTACGGCGCGCATGATACGGGCTCTTGTAATTCAGAAGCCCTGTCGTCTCCTGTAAAGACGACAATTTGAGCGAGTAAGGTGTCTGCTCAGAAATATTACGGCCATTGAGCAACAACAACTTGATGATGGCATGACCGACGTGCGTTTTAACTTGAGCAACACGAAACACGTTGTACTGCTGATACAGGCCCGCATGAATGCCCAGGCTGATAATTGGGTGAAACCTTGCCGTCCAGAAACCGTTTCGATCATGGGCATCAAACCCATTCTGCTCAAATGACACAAGCTCAGGAAGAATCGCCCCTCGCGCATTGATCCCCCCTTTTGAGGTCGACCGAACAGACAGATTGCACTTGTTCAATACTTCCAAAGAGCGCATCAGGGCTGGGTAGCTACGCCCCCTCCCCCAATGCTTGAGCTGTTGGATTAGTTGGTTAATCGTGAAATACACCCCATAACTCGGCAATGCGGCATGGCCTTTCGCCGGTTTATGGGATATGTCCGCCGGTTGAAGGATATCGCCGTTATCCATTGCTAGCTTGACCAGCGCCAGCTCCACAAGCTCATCGGTATTATCGGGGTAGCAAAAGATGGTCTGCTGAACGCCGTTGGCTTCTGTCCGGATTTGTGCCGGTGTCATCTCAAGGGTGTAATGCTCGCCGCTGTCTTCAAACGAATAGTTGACGATCCCCATTTCCTTCGCGTCAGGGCTGTTATTGATCCCCTGGATATCGCTGCAGTTGTAACGGGGTATTCGCTCCCAAAACTGCATCAGGTTGGACACATTGGCGCGTTCTTCCGGCGTGTTTGTCAGCGTCGACTGGAAATCACGAAGGGACTGCCCTTCAGGCGTCAGTGCTGCGTCAGGCAGAACATCCGGCTCGGCCAGTTTGAGTGTCGGTACATTGGCAACGTCTTCAGCCTGCCCACTTTCCGGCATGATCGAATCAAGATCGAGCGACAGGTTCGTCGGCGGTGCGTCCGATTGATCGGCTTTACTTGTTTTTGATTTGCGCAGGTCGCTAGTGACCTTCTCCCAGTCCGTGCGAGGATGCTGTGCCATGTCCATTCTCTGATTCGGTGAGTACGGCTTTATGGAACTGAGTGTAGCGAAGCGAAGCTGCTCCTTCTATGTACGCTCTGTACACATTCAGCACTTTTTTGTCGCACCCTGCTTCTAAGTACGCTCTGTACAAGTTTTTAACGTGAGAACACCTGTATATTCTATGTACGCTCTGTACACATTCTACAGCGTGAAGCGTCTCGCGGGGACATAGCTTCTTTCTGATTGGAGTCTCCAGAGCAAACCATCGGGTTCTATGTACGATCTGTACATGTTTCTATGTACGACCTGTAAATCTTCTGAGTTATCCACAGATTTTGGGGGTAACTCAGTGAAAAAAGCTGCCGTCCTATGTACGTTCTGGACGGGTTTGAGGTATTTCAGGGCTTTGTATGTACGCTCTGTACACGTTTCTATGTACGCAGTGAACAGGTTTCTATGTACGTTCTGTACAGGTTACTCAGGGCAGTAAGACCAGACACCGCTTTCTATGTACGGAGTGGACAGGTTTCTATGTACAACTCGAACAGGTTTCTATGTATGGAGTGAACAGGTTTCTATGTACAGAGTGGACAGCTTTGATCACTAACCAACTGTCAGAAATAGATATTTTTGAGCCTCCTTCTTTCCTTTTATCCTTTTTCCCTTTCCATATATCTTTTAGTGATTGCAGCCCAACCCTGAAGAAGCAATGTCCTCTACGCGGCTATCACTCAAACCACTAACAGCAGCAAGCGCGTCAAGCGATGCCCAAGGCCAACCTTCGACAATCGCTGCTGCCCTGCTCTCGCCGACATGGGGCAAATCGTTTAATTCATCCGCTGGCGCTGAATTGATATCAATACAGGCATTTGTTTCGGAAGATGCCACCACTGTAGCGTTATCAAGTAAGCGCAAAGACGCGCCTTTCAAAGCAATCCATACAGGCACATGATCAGAAATCACATCGCGGGCAAATCCGTGATTGATCCCCCAGCGCTCAGGAAATCGCAGAATGCCTTGGCCGATTACTGACAAAGACGTGCCTTCCTACAAGAATATGTAATCGTAATGATTGGGATACCGGCCCTCTGTCGTGCTAATCGTTGTACCTCTGTACCTCTGTACCTCTGTACCTCTGTACCTCTGTACCTCTGTACCTCTGTACCTCTGCCATCCTCGTATGCCGCTTCAACACCCAAAAGTTCAAGCGTGTCAAAAACAAAGTGCTCGCTGTCGAGATTGAAGTCTCCTGTCAGTATGCGAGGCACACCAGGATAGGCTTCTTCACCTAACCACTGCCAGTAATCAGCCAACCCCTTAATCTCAGGCAATCGGTCACGCACACTATCCACGTACAGAATATGCACGTTGGCAATGGCGAATGTTTCGCTAGTATCTCGGTCGGTAAACAGCGCTTAATACAGCTCTCGTGCAAAAACATCCGCACCGTCGAAAAAAACAGCATCCCCACCCGATACAGACACCTCTGATTCTCGCCAAAAGAACGTATACGCTTCTTTATAGCTACTCCGCCCGATCAGATGACTCATCACATGTACCCAAGATTCACCTGATGCCTGCTTCAACGATAGATGCAAATTTTCAGCGCCTTCTTCGCTCATGACCTCTTGCACAGCAAGTAAATTAAAACTGCTGCCTACCTCACCCAAAATCGCGAAGTCCCTGTCGTTATTTCAGCCCAAGTGCTTAATGTTCCAGATTGCGATGGCAACGTCAGTCTGGACAGGCAATGATGAAATAATCAAAGCACCAAGAGCGGACAAACTCAAAACCTTGTTTGATACTATCATCAAAGCCTCATTTACTCTCCGGTAGCCTATCAATGCCCAGTGCCCAACAGTAAGGCTCGAAGCTGTTTTCCACGCTGTTACAAAGCAAGTCAACGAAAAGATCGTAGTTGCCGGCGCAATGCGCAGTGTCCAACGCTTCGTAGTAAGCCAACCGCTGCTCTACCTCGATCAGGGCGGCAGGGAACCCGGCTTTCATCAGCTCGAAATTCATCAAAAGCCGCGATGTCCGCCCATTCCCATCAATAAAAGGGTGAACCTTGACGAACTCACCATGCACACGGAACGGCTCGTTCAATGGGGTGCAAAGCGCCAGCCTCTTGATGATACCAATGAAGAAAATCGCTCATCGCCTGGGGAACCTTGTAGGCTTCAGGCGGCCGGTGCTCAGCACCTGTTACCATGACATTAACCTGGCGATACACGCCGGCGTTCTGATCGTCGACGTTTTTGAGTACCAGCTGGTGCAGCGACTTGATCAACCATTCGGATAGAGGCTCACGCTGCTTAACCCAGTCTTCAACCATCCAAATCGCTTCTCGGTGGTTAATGACCTCAAAATGCTCACGCAAGGTTTTTCCACCTACTGTGATGCCTTCAAGGGCAACCTTGGTTTCCTTGAGCGTGAGCGTATTCCCTTCGATGGCGTTGCTATGGTAAGTCCATTGCAAAACCAGCGATTCATGTAGGTTGTGGACAACAGCATGAGGCAGTGGTTGATGCTGATCTAGCTGCTCTTTAAGCCGATCAAGACGTAAGAACCTGTCAGACATCCGCCCTCTCCTGGACAGTCAACCTCAAAATACTCGATGGGCTTTTCTTTAAATGAGGTTTTGATGCAATGAGTAAAAGCACTTTCACGCCTGATCGCCGTCGATCAACTTATCAATTTGTTCACGCAGAATATCCTTGATGGTCATACCATTCTGAGCCGCGTATATCTTCAACCGCTGGTGTTCTTCATACGTCAAATCAATGTTGACCCGCTTTTTGGCCGGTCTGTCTGCCAGGCTCGCTAACGTCGCTTCTTTTCGCTTGTCTGCTTTCGCGCTTGGGCGTCCAGCACTAAGTACACTTTTGGTCATCTCAAAAACCTCAAAAAATCATAACTTCAAATCATTATTTCCGCATTAACGTAAAAGCTCAATAGATTAAAAATAGAAAACCTCAAATGAGCTTTTCCTTCAGCTCGTTCATCAATGCGTTGATTTCAGTAGATGCAGGGCCGTCAGGGTCTTGGTCAAAGACCGTTGTACCTGTTGCGGCAGTCGTGGGATAGATAACCCGCTGAGTAACCCGACTCTCAAGTACCGGCAACTCATATTCGTTAAGTGCATTGGTGACTTCCGAGCCTATCCGCGTCCCCTTGATCGCCCTGGAGACAACAAACGCCGCTTGCATCTTGCCGTCAGTGATCTCAATACGCTGCTTCACCAACTCGACAAGATCAGCCGTCGCCCAAATATCGTACGGGCTTGGTTGTGCCGGAATCAGCACAAAATCCGCTGCCTTAATGGCGGACGCTGCCAGATCGGCTGCCTGTGGTGCACCATCAATCACCACAAATTCTTTGCGGGCCAGGTTTTTCAGATCACGCCCTATCGTTGGACGGTCAATGCCGACCACCGGCACCGGCTGATCCTCACGAACCGCTGCCCAATCACGAGCACTGCCTTGGGGGTCTGAATCGACCAACAGTACATCATGTCCTGCCAGCATCAGCGCCGTGGCCAGGTGTGTTGCAATCGTCGTCTTACCCGAACCGCCTTTCTGATTTAGAACCGCAATAACGTGCAT